>NZ_VPEO01000171.1:0-1262 GCF_013417155.1 Acinetobacter sp. YH16052
GATGAAAGCTGTTATACGCAAGTAGAGTTATTACGTACACATGAGTAAATTAAAAGCAGTCTCCCTGTTCTGTGGTTGTGGTGGAACAGATGTTGGTTTAAAAGGAGACTTTGAGTTTTTAGGTCAACATTATTCATCGAATAATGTTGATAGCGTTTTTGCAAACGATATTGAACCAAAAGCCATAGAAATTTTAGAAGCAAATTTCTCATGTCCTACATTTGTAGGTGACATTAAAGCGCTAGACCATAAATCAATTCCAGAACATGATTTACTTACTGGTGGGTTTCCATGCCAAAGCTTTTCAATTGTTGCTCAAAATCCTCCACGCTTAGGGATTAAGGATGAGAAAGGTGAGCTTTTCTTTGAAATGTGCAAAGTTTTGAGAGAAAAGAAGCCATCAGTTTTTATTGCTGAGAATGTGAAAGGAATACTATCAGCAAATAAAAAAGAGGCATTTCCATTGATCTTAGAAGAGTTTAGAAAAAGTGGCTATTACGTTACTTGGAAATTACTAAACTCTGTGGATTTTGGTGTCCCTCAAAAAAGAGAAAGGGTTTTTATTGTAGGTTTTAAAAGTGAAAAACATTTTAAAAACTTTAAATTTCCTATATTGAATAATCTTAAACAGGCAACTTTATCTGATGTTATTTTCCCTGAAAGTGAAATAGATCCTAAATATTATTTCAGTGAAAGAGCTGTTCAGGGGTTATTGAATAGTAATAAGAAAATGAATAAGGGACGTGCTCAGGATATTAATCAGCCATGTAATACTGTTGGAGCACATCTTGCTAAAGTCAGCTTAAATAGTACAGATCCTGTATTGTGTATAGATGGTAAATATAGACGCTTTACTCCAAGAGAAGTTGCTCGTATTCAATCTTTCCCTGATACATTTAAGTTAGTTGGAAGCGATGCAGCCCAATATAAAGCTCTAGGAAACGCTATCCCTCCAGTAATGTTTTGGCATCTAGTGCAAGAAGTAAGAGCTGCTCTAAATGTTGAAAATATTTCATTGAAGGAAGCTGTTTAATTTAAGTTTTCATAAAACTAACATAATACACGTTATACGCAGTCAAAAATGGGAGCCTAAGCTCCCATTTTTATTGATGATTTTTTAATTCTTTTAGCATGGCATCCCGTAAAATTTCATTCATTCGTGTTTGATAGCCTTTGCCTTGAGCTTTAAACCATGCAAGTACATCAGCATCTAAACGAATGGAAGTCTGTTGCTTCACTGGACGATAGAACTGATTTTGGCG
>NZ_VPEO01000172.1:0-1256 GCF_013417155.1 Acinetobacter sp. YH16052
TCCGTTTTTTATATCTTTGTAGAGTGTGGCCCGAGATTTTTTATACAGTGTTGCAGCATCACTAACACTGTATTTTGTACTTGTTTTCATATTGTATTACTGTGTATTAACGATACGTATTGGAGAATACAATAAGTGTATTCTCCAATAAACTCAAAGTTTAAAGCCTAAGTTTTTTAGATAAGGTAAAAACTGTTTTTGCTGTTTTGGATCTCTCAACATATCTTTAATTGTTATAGCTAAATCATCATAGCTTTCACCTTGCTGTGCTAGATGTGATAGTTCATGTAAACGAGAAAGTTGATTTCCAAACATATTAATTTGAGCATCTGTTAGTTTATAAAATTCTTTAGGTACATCTGTATTCGGATGACTAATACTCTTAGTCTTTTCTTTAAATGAAAAAATAATACTAGTAACTTTACGACCAGTCTTTTTCTGTTCATAAGTGACATTTAAAGGGCTGCATTCGTTTATTTGGTCTATAGCAGTATCAATTACTCGTTTCTTGAAATCTGCGAATAAAGGGTACTTTTTACCAAGCTCAAGCATTGTCCGCAAATTCTCAACTGAAATTTCACGCTTACCTATTTGTCGATATTGAACAAGTAGCTCATAAATACGAATACCGTACCCACTATTTATTCCAGCGATGTCTGACAGGGCATATTTGGTGAATTCTCTACTTAGATTAGATATGAAAGGCAGAATTGGTTTTGAAAAACGAATACCAATGACACTTTGACTATCTAGAAATTGAACTTCTTGTACCCATCGCATTTTTATAGACTTGTCATCAATACTGAGGTTAATAGATCGTTCATAGAGTCTATTAATACCTTCCTTTAAATCTCTGTATGCAGTTTTTTCATGTACACCTAATTGCCTTAACTCATTGATACTAACAGGATATAGCTCATCATCTGTAATAGGCTGATTTTTTGGAATCCGTGAAATGGCAGCTAAGACAATTCGTTGCTCTACGGCACTTAATTGATATGAGGCTTCTATTACTTGATTTGATTTTACAACGTGATTTTTATTCAAAATAAAACCATTAATTTTTAATATATGACAAATATATACTTGTCATAGTTAGTAGTCAATCCGTCATAGTTAAGTAGTCAATCCGTCATAGTTAGTAGTCAATCCGTCATAGTTAGTAGTCAATCCGTCATAGTTAAGCTTTAAAACCCTTACTGTATAAGGCATACAGGGGACTGAAAAGATTTAAAATATTTAAAATATATTTAAAA
>NZ_VPEO01000173.1:0-1253 GCF_013417155.1 Acinetobacter sp. YH16052
GTCTTGAAGCTATAAAGTCGATTGACCATTCTGCCCAAAATATCCTTGCATTTTTCTTGAAAAATTCTGCAATTTCTCTATATAGAGGCACTTGCAAAACTCCACAAACAGCCTGAATTAACATTTTTTGAAAAAAGTTGTAGATGTTAAAATGAGCTTCTAAACCAACACCCTAACATCTACAGCATGAATACTACATTAAGCCCTTTTCTCAAACAACGGTTTCAAGCCTTACAATACGAACTTATTCCTTTAGTCGCAGCCGATTTAGACGGCATCAGCTCAAAGCTCGAACGCATTATTCGTGTGCTCGAGTGGAGTGACATCGAATCCTTGGTATACCAATATCAAGGGTGTGCTGTGGGAAGACCTCCTGCTGACCGCTGCGCTTTGGCATGTGCCTTTATTGCAAAAGCTGAACTTGGTATCGTCACCACACGGGGCTTGATTGAACGCCTAGAAGTTGATCGTAGATTGCGGCGAATTTGCGGCTTCAATCTGTATAAAAAACTACCCAGCGAAGGGACATTTAGCCGTGTTTTTGCTGAATTTGCAGCGCGTAAACTAACCACTCGCGTTCATGAGCAGATGGTGAAGTCCAATCTTGCGGATACGTTAATCGGTCATATTAGCCGTGATGCAACCATGATTCCAGCACGCGAAGGTGTTGAGAAAATAGTTCTCCCTCCTGTTGTAAAACCGCCTGCCAAAAAACGAGGTCGCCCTGCATTCAACTCGCCTAAGACCTTGACCACTAAAATATTAACTGCCATTCAGATTCAACTCACACAGACACTTCCTGAAATGCTCCGAGATTTACCTACGGGCTGTTCTGTTGGCACAAAAACGAACTCAAAAGGGTATTCTGAGAGTACCAAAGGCTACAAGCTTCATTTAGATACAGCATGTTGTGGTGTAGTGATCAGTGCTTATCTGACGGGTGCGGTCGTTCATGATAGTCGTGTTGCCCTGCCGTTATCGTTGATGAGTGAACAGCGTGTTACGGCATGTTATGAGCTGATGGATGCAGGTTATTGTAGTACGGATATTCGAGAGTTTGTGAGATCAAGAGGTCGTGTTCCGTTGATTGATCACAACAAGCGTCAGGGTGAAAAAATAGAATTTTGCAAAGCGGAAGCACAGCGATATAAACCGCGTAGAAGTGCTGAAGGTAGTAATGCGTGTTTAGTGGATGAGCTTGGCGGTGGGGTGAGTTATTATCGAGGTCACGTCGAGGTGGTGAGTCATTTGAT
>NZ_VPEO01000174.1:0-1235 GCF_013417155.1 Acinetobacter sp. YH16052
TGGACTGCTCCCAGTATCCTAGACACGAGACGGCCTCATTTTGAAGCTGCCTCAAAGGCTTCTGGACTCATCCCATCGAGATGCGAATGACGCCTGATTCGATTGTAAAACATCTCGATATAATCAAATATATCTGCACGCGCCATTTCTCGTGTTTTATAGATCCTCTTTTTAATTCTTTCCTTCTTTAAGCTGCTAAAAAAGGATTCAGCAACAGCATTGTCCCAACAGTTTC
This sequence comes from Acinetobacter sp. YH16052, assembly GCF_013417155.1. GTDB lineage: Bacteria > Pseudomonadota > Gammaproteobacteria > Pseudomonadales > Moraxellaceae > Acinetobacter. The sequence goes on from NZ_VPEO01000174.1 coordinate 236, forward strand.
CACGACGACTCATACTCGGAACTAAATTATGCTTCTGACAGAATTTCTGCCAGTCTCCGCTACTGTATTGTGAGCCTTGGTCTGAGTGTATGATCACAGGTTCATTGGGTCTGCGTCGCCATACCGCCATTAAAAGGGCATCCAAAACGATATCCTTGGCAAGCGTAGGTTTCATTGACCAACCGATGACTTTCCTTGAATATAAATCGAGAACCACAGCCAGATATAACCAGCCTTGCCAAGTGCGGATGTAGGTAATATCAGTCACCCACGAGGTATCAGGTGTGTTTACAACAAATTCTCGATTTAAATGGTTAGGTGGCACAATCTGAGGACGACCACGACCATAGCTTTTATGCTTCTTATATCCTCGAACAGCGGCAATGCCATTGTTCTTCATGATCTTCAGCACACGATTCGGTCCACAGCTTTCACCTAGCTCTTTAAGATCCAGCGTGATGCGACGATAACCATAGATACCATAACTGGCATCATAAGAAGAACGGATCAGTTGTAATAACCGTTTGTCTTCAATTGTTCTGCCTGATTCGGGTTCATGTAGCCAGGCATAATAGCCAGCACGAGCAATCTTAAGAACCCGACACATCGTCTTAATCTTAAATTGATGGCTGTACTCAAGGATAAACTGATACTTTACTCGGGCAGGCTTGCAAAGTACCTTGCGGCCTTTTTTAAGATATCCCGCTCTTCTTCAGTTTGCTTAAGCTGACTTTTAAGACGAAGGATCTCTTTCTTTGCTTCGAGTAGTTCATGTTCATCAGGGTTGTTGCGTAAAGGCTGTACGGCCTTTAGCCATTTATAAATGCTGTGCTGTGATACACCTAAACGTTCTGCCACATCAGTGACAGAATATCCACGTTCAGTAATCAATTTAACAGCTTCTTCTTTAAATTCTGGGGTGTATCGTTGTCCACTCATAATGTTCTCTCCTATGCAAAAAGAATAGACGAAATTTGTCTAGGAGAGTGGTGGCAGTCCA
>NZ_VPEO01000175.1:0-1229 GCF_013417155.1 Acinetobacter sp. YH16052
ATTTAATTTTTGTAGCGTGGCAATGTATGATGTTTTTATCAAAATTTGGCTAGGTGTGAAATGGTGAATAAAGTAAAAAGAGGCAGACCAGCTAAAGTTTTTACTGATACTGAATTAAGGGAGATTTTAGGCTTTGTTCAGAACATTTCGTTCAGAACAAAGGCTCAACAACAATTACATGAGATGAATATATCTTGTTTGTCTGAGCATTATCGAACTCTTGATATGTCAGATTTAACAGCTGAGTTATATGACTTACTTAAAATCGTAAACAGACAGAAGAATGCTTATCTTAAAAATATTGAGCTGTATAAAATCATTCAGCATAAATCGACAATAACAATTGCTCTTACTCAGCTCGAAAAAGAAATTTTGGGGTACAACACTTCTGATCGAGATGGTTTCTTTAACTGTCAAAATGCTCTGAATACGTATAATAAATTACAGAAAATAGCACAGGCTGAGATTAAACGGGTTGAAAGTGAAAGTCGAAAAAAAGCACTTGATAGTACGCTAAAAATGCAAACCGAGGGCCAAAAAAGACGTAAAGAAAATGAACGTCGTAAATATTGGCTGGGCGGTGTAATCCAAAAATATGAAAAGTTCTTAAAAGAGTCAGGGGTTTATAGTAATAATCTTTCAGTCGAAGATGTATTAGACCAGTTAGTGAAAGATGCTATACAGATGCATGCTATCTTTTCATCCAATAACTATGAACAAGAAGTTTACTTACAAGAGTTTGATCGACTTCGTGATGAAATACAAAATGACAAACGACGCTAATTAAAAAAAAGCCTTCACTCCAAAACCATGCTCAAAGCCTTATGTAGTAAGGGTTTAGCAACACGGATAATTTTTTTGATAAGAAGTTCGCTATATAGCGAATATTGGTAATAAAACACATAATGATCGCTATATAGCAAATATTATGATTGCGAGCGCCACAAATGGCTTCTAGAAAAGAAATAGGGCAAGCAATATGCTTTGCAAGAAAAAAGCTTGGCTATACACAAAAAGTAGTTTCAGAAAAATCAGGTGTCAATAAATCAACGATTTCTGAGATAGAAAACGGTCGTTTTACAGGCTCTTTTGATTTGTTTGAAAAAGTACTTAATTGTGTCGGTTTACAGTTTGAAGTTACACCAAAAAAGCATGAATTGCCCAATTGGTATGAAATTGAATCCTTATTCAAAGAAGATGACATTCGCTATTAAACTTAGTTGATAGTT
>NZ_VPEO01000176.1:0-1221 GCF_013417155.1 Acinetobacter sp. YH16052
TCTAAATGCGGACGATTAAGTACACCTCTGCATTTAAGAAAGACTATAAACGTGAGAAAAAAGGTCAGCATCGAAATACAGTCGATGCTGAACTACAAACTGTTTTAGAGTTATTACAAGCCGATGAAACTTTGCCTGAAAAGTATCGTGACCATGCTTTGGTCAGTAATTGGGTAGGTCATCGTGACTGCCATATCAAACCAGATCTTGTTTTAATCTATAAGAAAACAGAAGAAGGTGAACTACTCATTTTGAAGTTAGTTCGATTAGGTAGTCATAGTGAACTTGGAATATGAGAGTCACTGAATGAAAAAACCCCGGTATCCTGCCAGGGTTTTATAGTGTTTATGCGGGTTTCAAGCCACAAAAGAGTAAAGACGATTCATAACTCAATAGTCAAAGTTGAAGAAGTGTTCTGGGAAACAAGAAAGGAAGGCTTTTTGAATGTCGCTGTATTCACCTTCTGGATGTTCCTCTAGATAACGTCGAGTCCAAATGACTGTTGCTTCATAGTCGTTAAAGCTCGGGTCGAGTTGTAAAAAAATCCAGAGTTCATGTGCTTTTTGAATGAAAAAGTCATTGATGATCATGAGGGCAATTTTCTTTTCAGCGTTTGAATTAGGGTATGAGTACATAGTATGTCTCCTATAGAGATGATAAATAGTTTCGTTGATAAACTATTTATAACACATAAAATAATGTGTTTACCACATAATTTTATGTGTTTTTATGTAAATATAACCCTATGCTATAATCTCAAAACACGATTTCTATAAATTTAATCAAATGCCATATACTGAATTTCAACGTCTTATCGGTAAAGCAGGGCTTTCAATTAAGGAATTTGCTGCCTTATTGGATATGAAACCCAATTCGATTACGAATTACAGTAAACAAGGTGTGGTTCCTACACATATCGCTGTAATCGTTGCGTTGATTTCTACGATGAAAGATGAGGGATTAGATTTCTATCCAATTTTTGAAAAAATTAAGTCGTATTCAAAAGAGTAAAACTCTCATTTTTTGATAGCTGTAAGCTTTTTAGTAGAGATTGATGACGTAAAAAATGCCTGAACTTCAGGCATTTTTTTATTTTGAGGTACTTATAAACCTCAATAGAACTTTTCAATAAAGTTTCGAGTTTTGAGAACCAGAATGTTCATCAAAGTACCTTACGTTCTGAGATCTTAGGACGAGCAATCGATAAACCGGACATTTCTA
>NZ_VPEO01000177.1:0-1219 GCF_013417155.1 Acinetobacter sp. YH16052
ATACCATCTCGATTCGATTTAACTCAGGGCTATAAGCTGGAATAAAATACAAATTCGTCGAAAAGTTACTTTTAAGTAGCTCTCTGTAATCAGCCATCTTTTTACTTCTATGAATCGAGGCATTATCAACAATAAGAACCAATGGAAGGTTATAAGTCTGTTTTACTTGTTGAGCTATTCCAGTTAAATAGGCATAAAACCAAGTGCTTGTAACTGACTCTTGTAAACAACTTGTCACCAGTTCCCCCGTTGAAAGCAAACACCCCATGACATTAACTCGTTTTAATCTTATTGCATCAACCGCATGAACATCACCTATCTTTGTCCATGCATAGCGGTTATCAGGTGTAGATGAAAACCCTGTTTCATCAACATAACCTAATATAATTTCACCACGTGCCGCTTGCTCTCGTAATTTTTCAATCTGCTGTGTTGCTTGTTCAAATGCAATCGGATCTCTTTTTTTTCAAGCTATGACGGGTACGCTTGAAGACCATACCTGAATCACGTAAAAACTTACGAATGGTTTCAACAGACACGGACACTTCGTATTCTTCATGTAGTTTGACTCGGATTTGTTCTGCATTGAGTGGACTTGTATTGACCCAATCTAGGATTTTCGCCTGATAGTCTGAGATCAATGTATTGGGCCGACCTGAGCGATGACCTTCTTTAATCGATTCAAACTCATACAATTCCCAACGTCGGCGTTGTAGCCTTATGGTTTCTGGGATACGTTCTTGTAGAGTGGCAACTTCCGCAACACTTTTACCTTCAGAAAGCCAGAGAATAGTTTGGGCACGTTGTCTTTCACGCCAATGTTTTGCATGCTTGGCCAGAAAAATGAGTCGTTCTCGCTGTTCTAAACTAAGTGGTACAGAAACAATTCGAGGCATGGGTGAACATCTGTTAACTAAAAAAACTTTTTCGCATGATTAGTTATTTTTGTCAACTTACCATGTATAAGATAATTGATATTAGTCTCTATTATTGATCTAAAAGGGAATTGTCCAAAGAACTGAATGAACCGTACCGGGTTTGTCGGAGAGTCAATATTCTGAGAGACTATCCCGATGACAAAATTAAAATATACCCCTGAAATCAGAGAAAGAGCGGTTCAATTATTGATTGAATCCGAGAAAGATTATCCATCGAATTGGGCTGCAATCACAGCAATTGCGCCTAAGATTGGTTGTACTCCTGAAACACTTCGTGCCTG
>NZ_VPEO01000178.1:0-1210 GCF_013417155.1 Acinetobacter sp. YH16052
AACAATCAGATCAGCCATATGGCTTAAAGAAGCGGCTCCAGAAGCCTCTTTTCTCCGGCTCCGGTTCAACATGCTCTGGCACTGGAATCCGCTTATTTTCAGTTTGCTCAGGAGTAGTCAATCCGTCATGTTTAGGATCATCGGTGTCTGGTGCTGACTGTACTTGAGCTGCATTCGCTTGCGCCTGTTCTTGATCGGTAAACGTAGTCATATTGGCTTTTGGGGCTTCCAATAAGCGCTGCATCGTTTCAATCTGGTTTTGATAAAAGGATTCCCGGTCTTTGGCATCCAAAAGCTGATTTTTCAGCATGTCTATCTGCTGTCTAAGCAGTAAAACTTCTGCCGAACTTGGACTGTCTATTTTTACAGGTTCTTTTACATCCTGTTTTTTAGCAGGCTCTCCAAATACACGGATAGCTTCTGAAAAATCAATTTTGTTATCAGAATTTTTACTTAAAATTCCTTTATTTATATGGTTGTAAATCGTTTGTCTATTTATACCATAAAGCTTGGATAATTCTAAAACTGAAAGGCTTTTCATGATGTAAAACGATGCCTAATCTTGTAAAAATGTCTTGTCTATTAGACAGTCTAATAGACAAATCGGCAAGCCTATATTCTAGGCAGCCTTAAAACCTACTTTTTGGAGGTAAGGGTATAGTTCCTTAAATTTCTCTGGGGTTTGGAGCATTTCAGCAATACGTACAGCGAACTGCTGATAGCTTTCTGTGCCCTGGGAGTATTTACTCATTTCAGGAAGTTGTGAAAGTTTGTTGGCAAACAAGTGTCGTTGAGCATCTGTCATGGTTGAGAAAATATTTACCGTTTTTGGATCTCGCTTGTTTTCTACTGATTGATTGCCCGTTTTCTTCTGTTTGAAGGTGAATGAAAAACCTGAAATAGAACGGCCTTTTTTATGCTGCTCATATTTAACTGTAATGTCAGAAAACTCGTTAATTTGATCAATAGCAATATCTAAAACACGTCTTTTAAAAGCTTCCATACGAGCGTATTCATTAACTCCTATACCTATTTGACTACGGAATTTATTTAACTCATACATAGGTGTTTTGCCTACAGACTTCCATTGCATTAACAATTCATAAAGTCGTACAGCATAAACACTTTTGAAATCCGAAGTTTTTTTAAGATGGTAGCTAGTAAAATATTGTTCAAAGCCATCTATTTTTGTGACTTGTTCAATTACGAC
>NZ_VPEO01000179.1:0-1208 GCF_013417155.1 Acinetobacter sp. YH16052
TCTGGTTAGGTTGGGCTTCTTTCGACGGTGCAATCCAAGAAATCCCTAGTCCGTTGATTGGTGCTCTTATCAGGTACGCACTGTAATCTTTCGATACCGCAGCGTGATTCGGAGGCAGAGCCGGAATTTCGTTTTCCGGTACGTTTTACTACCACAATTTGCCTGTTTATCCTTTCGGAGACCGGGCTAAGTCCGAGTCAATCAAGTGGCACATAGCGAGTTATTGTCTTTGAATGGTTTTAAGGAAGTCGTGACAAGCGAGCTTCCCATTGCTAAGATTGGATTGTCTATATCGAAGTCTTAGCAACGTATGTGCAAGATTTAGAGTAACAGAGCCCCATGACCCTGTCACGGGGCTCTGTTATATCTGTAGCCTGATAAATCCCATGAATTCAAGCTACAACGCTTGTCGCAAGATGAAAATTTATTTTTTATCGAGGAAGTGGAAGTGCATTTGATGTTGATTTAGGTAGGTTCATACCGTTTTTTCTTCGCGCGTTTGTACATCGTTTTTACCGTGAGCACGCTTAAATTATGTGGTGTCTGCTCATTTAAACAATCGGTTATTCGTTGCCATGACCGGTATTTTCTGGCTTCGGTGATTTCATCAAAGGCTTCATCAAACACTTTTTGCATACTTTTGAGTCCACCAAAGGTCAGTAAAAAAATAGTTTTATTGAGCGATTCTCTTACAGGTTTGATCCCCGATTGTCTGATAGCATCGGCGATATGTTTTTCGAGTCTCTCTAATTCTTTTTTTTCCATCCCGATCACCTAAAAAATAAAATTAATGTGATGATAAGTGCATTACTGAGTAGAACGGTTAGGAAAAAGGTTATCGTCCAGCGAGTCAGCTTTTGTTGTGTTTTTTGATGTCGTTTTTTTTCATCATCCAGTTCTTGCCTTAAATGTGAGTATTGTTCACTGAAATCATTCAGAAGTTTTTGACTGGCGTTAAGCGTGCTGAGTTGATGATTGACTTCTAAGTTCCATTTTCGGAGGTTGTGGCGCAGTTCTTGGTCAATACGGGTGACATCATCCTGTAAACGTTCTGTGAGCGTTTTTCTCGGTGAAAGATGGAGTGATTCAGCGAGGATTTCACGTGCTTTGTTGGTGATAGTTTTATTTTCTCGTTCAGCAATGATTTGAAGTTTATCTTTGAGATCATCTTCAATTCTAAAGCTCACCGTTGTTGTTTTTTTGCTCTC
>NZ_VPEO01000180.1:0-1181 GCF_013417155.1 Acinetobacter sp. YH16052
TCTCTGTACACGACAAATTTCACAGAACCCTTATCCTATCAGGATTCTGCTTTCTTAAAATTGCCAAAATTTCCTTAAACTCTTCTTTTTTCCCAAAACCAATTAAACGCTGAATCGCCATTTGAACATAGTCTAAACCATAGCGAAATAAACTCATTGAGAGTCGTCCATGCTTCTTTATTTTTATCGCTTTTTTTTGATTATGTTGCCATTCACCCGTTAAGTAACACCAACAGAAGCTTATAGCTAACACCGCAATCAATTTTTTCACTCGTCTAGGGTCTGTCAAGCGCGTATTTTCAAGATTAAACCCGCGTCCTTTGAGACAACTGAATAAGGTTTCAATTTCCCAGCGTAATGCATAATCCTGAATAGCATTGGCATTAAACTGAGGAGAAACGACGAGTAAAAGCTCTCCATTTTCTAACTGTAGTGCACTTATATATAGTTTCACCCGACCAACCAAAATCCGTCGTTTACGACATTCAATTTGACCAACTTTAAGATGGCGAAATAAATCACTAATTTTATGATTCTTTCCTAAATGATTGGTGACAATGAAGTTTTTTTAACACGAATGCAGAAGTTGATGTCTTGTTCAATTAACCATGTAAACCACTGCTCACCGATAAACTCTCTGTCTGCGAACACATTCACAATACGGTCTTTACCAAAAATGGCTATAAAGCGTTGAATCAAAGCAATACGCTCTTTCGTATCTGAATTTCCACGTTTATTAAGCAATGTCCAAAGGATAGGTATCGCTATTCCACGATAAACGATTGCGAGCATCAGGATATTAATATTTCGTTTTCCCCATTTCCAATTGGTTCTATCTAAAGTCAGTTGCACTTGGTCGAATGAAAACATATTGAAAATCAACTGAGAAATTTGACGATAATCAAAATACTGACCTGCAAAGAAGCGCTGCATACGTCGATAAAATGATTGTGGTAAACACTTGATGGGCAAGGCTTTAGATGCAGAAGAAAGATTACATGTTTGCTTTAAAATAATCACAAGCATGATGAGCGCAAAGCACTTTAAATGTGACTTGTTCCATTTTAGAGATTTGTTTAAGATAAGATATAACTCATTGAGATGTGTCATAGTATTCGTCGTTAGAAAACAATTATTGTGACATTATTTCAATGAGTTATCTATTTTTGTCGTGTACAGAG
>NZ_VPEO01000017.1:0-72255 GCF_013417155.1 Acinetobacter sp. YH16052
ATTCATGCACGTGTAGCAGTCCTCAACAGATTTACGGAATTAGGTCGACCACTTACCCAAGTTACGCCTTAAATTTGGCTCAATTAGGGGCGCTTTGCATTTCAAATCTTTGTGCAACAAAGTCACTGAATACTAAAGCTCAACCAGTCTTCATGTCCCAACATTACAGCAACCGGATCAAGTCCCTGCTGCTGCATTAATTCAATTTGCTGATTCACATAGTCTTCAATGGTTAATTCAGTCATGGTGCGGGTATTCAGTTTGAGAATTACATTTCAGACAGTATAAAGCATGCAAATCGAGCTGAAGATCAGAAAACCAGCAGCCGGTATTCTTTTAATAAATAAGTCGATTGGATTTTAATTTTCTCATTCTAGATCTGAAATTTTCTATTTCATACGATTGATAAAATTAGGAAATAACCTGTTTCCCTAATAAGCTATTGAATTAGAAAATTAATTATCCAAATTTATAGCTTATAAAAACTTAATATTTAGTTACAACCTATTCAATATGATAAAAATCATTTACTTAACGCTTAAATTGATTTTTTCTTAATCAACCAATGTTCACTATATACGCAAATTGATTTAAATTAATTTAAATAAAGGCATTTGCCCTTTAAAAGATAATTTTTCACCCTTATTTAAGATTTAACAATGATGAAGGAGTGATCTCGTGAAAAAAGTGGTTAAAGCGAAAAATTTGATTGCATTTCGACTATGGTTAGAAAAATTGGGATATTCGGTACGCACCCTGGCGGATGATCGTGGTTTCAGTTTCAGTTTCAAGAAAGAATATGGTCTCGTGACCTGTGATCTGGCAGGTAATGCCCTGGCACTACAACTAGGCGAGGAATTTGAAGATCATTTAAAAGCCTGATTGCTTCTATTTAAGAACAGTAAAATAAATTAATCTTTCCACTGATTCAACAGCGCTATTCTCCAGTTATTCAGCCCATTTCGATGGGCTTTTCTTTGTTCAGTAAATTTCAGGCAATAAAAAAGCAAGGCATTTGCCTTGCTTTAATATGATGGTGGGGACGGAGAGACTCGAACTCTCACACCTCGCGGCGCTGGAACCTAAATCCAGTGCGTCTACCAATTTCGCCACGTCCCCATCAGGGTACCAACTTAGCGTTGGATTTCTTTCAAACTTTGGCAGAGGATCAAGGATTCGAACCTTGACGAACGGTTTTGGAGACCGTCATGCTACCATTACACCAATCCTCTACTTCCACCCAATATCCAGTTACTCAAATATTGATTGGTGGGGACGGAGAGACTCGAACTCTCACACCTCGCGGCGCTGGAACCTAAATCCAGTGCGTCTACCAATTTCGCCACGTCCCCAATGGCTGTGTATATTATAGAGATCATTTCCAGCTGACAAGCCGTTTATCATAAAAAAACACTCGTTTGATTAAATAAGAAACAATTCAAGTTTTATTGTATTTTTCTCATTCAATTTCAGTCATTAAGTAGTCTTTCGCAGCTTGAAAATCGGCCAATCTATGCTGCTTCTGCTTACTTAACATTTCTTCTAATAAGCCTTGAAAAGCCTGTAAGTGCTGCGGTAACTCAACTTTCAGACGCTGACAATGCAAAAAGGCCCAATCCAGATAATCTGTCGCCTGTAAACGCTGACCACTCAACCACTCATAAAAAATAACACCCAAAGCATAAACTTCACTTTGTAAGCTTTTAGCTTGGCCTTGAAACAGTTCAGGTGCCATATAACGCGGTGTCGCATTCAGTTCATGCAGGCCATTCTGATGGAGTGTTTGGACATGCTCAAAATCAAGCAGGCAGACCCTGCCCTGATTATTTACAAAATGCTCCTGCTTTAAATCGGCATGTAAATAGCCCAACTCTTGCAGGCAGATTAAAGGCTCCACGGCTTGCAGCAAATGTTGCCGAATTTGCGTGATGGATTGCTGATGCGGCATGATCTGAAAATACGCCGGCGCATCGACCAGAATTAAGGCCTGCTCAAATTGTTCATGATTGATCTTGAAAGGCTGTTGAATAATTTGATGTGGAAGGAAAAAATTTAGATCACCTGAGCTGGCATGAGCCTGATAAAAATCCAGCTCATGTTGCCAGCCTAGTTCAGCATGTGGAGATGATTGTAAGCTATCAGTTCTATGCGATATCTGGGATTTTAACCAGAGCGCATGCCCTCCGGCATAATAAAGACGCCGACCAAAACCCAGACTACGGGCTTTGGTTCGTAGTTCAAAATCAGAAATATCGAGATGATCTAAATTAAGTCGTGGCAATGTATTCAGGTATTGGATTAAGTGTATGCTGATAATTTAGCAGCTCCAGACAATGCTGAATAGTTTTCCCGACCCGTTCCTGAGTCTCAATGAGGGAAATTTTCGGCCATGTGGCACGCTCGCCTTCACGCTGTAAAATTTTAAACAGATACGGCCGCGGATTTTGCAACATATAGCTATAGTGGCGCAGGCTATATTTACCTACAATATTCACATCACCATAATAACGCTGATCCACCACACCATAGCCATGATCCAGCAGACGGCGTACAGGAGGCAAGCTTCCGGCATGCTCTCTGGCAAAATCCATCATTCCTTTGGTAATCACCGCGCCTTGACGGCGAACAATCCGTTGTGGCCAGCTCAAAGTACCTTTACGGAAACGTGAAATATCATCCTGCATAAATGGCACGATATGCGGGTTGGTCTGACTGGCAATGGTATAATTGATATTATACAGGCGCGCCATTTTTTCCTGTGGGAAATCACTGCGCACACTGCCATCTACCCAGCGAGTTGAACCCATATAAGGCGTATATTGACCATCATAGCGCTTACTGGTCAAACGAACCGGTGGAAACAGAACCGGCACCGCACAAGACGCCAGTACCGCACTCCAGACCAGCAAATCCGGAGAAGTATAGGCATTTAAAATGCGTGCATCCTGTCCAGCATCATAAGGTGCAACCGCAATATTGATATGCAGACCTGAGGTTTTGAGTGCTTCTTCGAAGGTCAGATCACCCAGATTTTCGACCAGAAATTTTTTTAGATATTTTACATCCGCCAGACCACCATTACCTTTCATCAATTCACTCATGGTGCGAAAATGAAAAGCCTCATGAAAGAAATTATGGCCTTTCAAAATATCAATATATTGCGAAGGTTTGGATACACCTAACATGGCGGTCATGATGGCGCCCGCACTAGAACCCGACATGACTTTTGGCAATAAATCCTGCTCCATTAAGGCCTTGCATACGCCCGTATGAAACAGACCTAAAGTTGAACCACCAGAAAACATCAAGGCCGGTTGTCCATAAGCACGCTGACAATGCTGAAAATACTCTAATTTTTCTTCAATACTTAGGCAAGTACAGTCTATTGAAGCAATATAGGCTAAGCTCTGGCTGACTTCTTCGACATAATCTTCAATAATTTTTTTGGTGCCGACGTAAGCTTCAGTGAACAACAGAGGATGGGCAATGTTGGCAATATCGTAGCTCAGGCCTTCGCGCAAAATATACATCAGGTCACGGGTGCGCTTTTGTTGTCGATAGCGTCGTAATTTACCCAGACGATGTGCGATCACTTCTGCATCAAAGTAGGGTGAACTGTTATCAAATTTCCATTCCTGTGCACCTGATTCTTCATCTATTTTCAGGGCAATATATTTCCATTCCTCATAGGACTCAGCCTGTTGCAGCTGCTGCTTGAGCTTTTTAATACGATAGGCCTGATGTGGATTAATATCCTGAGTAAAATCTTTAAACAGCATCTGCCTTTTCCCTATATTTATTCTTGATACACCTCGTACCCAGAGCCAGAAAATGTGTACAAATTTTCTATCCTCTACAATAACGAAAATTCTCTACTTTAAGCAAATTATCATACTTTTCTGGCTTTGACTGTGAATTTTGCAATGGTACTATCTTAGCCATAATTTTAAATCTGTAATGTTAAATCATGGCGAAAATTGAGTTACCTGACCATATTTTAAATGCCCTTTCGACTGTTCTGCAGCAACTTCAGCAAAGTCTGCCCGAACTAAAACAAATTCCTGATTTTTCTGCTCATGCCTATAAATGGCAACAGGGTGAACTCAAACCTATTCATCAGCTTAGACAGATGGAACTGGCCGATTTAAAAGGGATTGAGCGACAAAAAGAAAAAGTCATCCAGAACACGTTGCAGTTTTTAAACGGCTTACCTGCCAATGATGTCTTACTGACCGGTTCACGCGGTACGGGTAAATCCTCCATTGTTCGTGCCCTACTCACCGAGTATGCAGATCAAGGGTTACGATTAATTGAAATCGAACGGGATGATTTATCCGATCTGCCTCAAATTCAGCAACTCATTGCAGAGCGTCCAGAGAAGTTTATTGTCTACTGTGATGATCTGGCCTTTAATGCCGAAGATGAAAATTATCGCAGTTTAAAGAGTGTTCTGGATGGTTCTTTACAGTCCGGTTCCAGCAATTTTGTGATTTATGCGACCAGTAACCGTCGTCATTTATTACCCGAATTCATGCATGAAAATACGCCCGTTACCCGAGTTGATGTGCCGCAATATACTGAATTACATCCTCAGGAAGCGATTGAAGAAAAAATTTCACTGTCTGACCGCTTTGGTTTATGGCTGTCTTTCTATCCAATGGATCAGAACCTGTATTTGGAAATTGTCGAACATTACCTCAAAAAGGCAGGCATGGAACTCACGCCAGAAACCCGTGCTGAAGCCCTACGCTGGTGTCAGGCACGCGGTCAACGTTCAGGACGTGCTGCCTATCAGTTTTCCAAGCACTGGATTGGTTCAACCCAACTAAATGCCTCTTAACAACTTAAAAGCGACCGGCTCAGGTCGCTTTTTTCATATAAATCATTTATATAATGATGATACTCAAAAGAAAATTAAAATTATGGATGTCGGCGCAGTTCTCATTCAACTTAAGCCCTTACACATGCAGCAAGTTCATGACTGGCAGCGTACTTTGAAAGCACGTCAAGACGAAGTAATTGAAACGCTTAAGGCTGAACAGGTTCATGTCGAGTCCTGGTTTTATCTGCAACTTCATGGTCAGGACTATTTGATTGCATATATGCGCGCCGACAATATTCAAAAAGCGCAAAATATTGCAAAACTCAGTACTTTCCCAATTGACCAAATGCATAAACAGTTTAAAACTTCATGGCAAGCGGTTTATCCCGCCGAATTGTTATTGGATGCTACAGTTACCTGATTTATTAGCACGGCTATTCAAAATAGTTTTGTAATAAAGACTTCTCCCCAATCAATAATAAAAAAAGCCCTGGAAATACAGGGCTTTTTTGACATCTCGAATTATTGTTTATCCCCGATAATGGTAGACCATAGCAGGTCATCAATTTCACTGCCATTGAAATAAACAGTAGCCTTCAATGATTCAGGCTGGTTCTGTTTGACCTCAATTACCTGATCATCGCTGTCCTTAATTCTAAGCACGCCCTCTTTTGGCAAATGCTTATAGTTATTTAATACGGTTTCATCCATTTTAAATGGTGTCGTGGTATTAAAATCAAAACTGTAACGATAATCTGCCAGATCAGGCTGACCGATAATCGTACCACGACTGGTTAAGGTACGAATCCCATTACTGCCACTGCCATAATCATCGACCAAGCTGTAATTATAATTACGCACCTGCAGATATTCTTTGCTCTTTGTATCAAACGCGATTCCAGAAGTACCTGCCTGACCGGTCTCGGCGATACGCTGGAATTCCAACTGATCGATTTGATAAGATTCGGATTGCCCCATGTTATTTTTGGTTTTACGATGCACAATTGTGCCAGAAATCAGGTAGTCGTCCTTGAGATTAAAATCTACATTTGAACCATAACGGACATTGCTAAAGCTTAAAGTCGTCGTGTCACCATTCACCGTCTGAGTAATGTTTGAGCCTTTACGGTAAGTTTTATCCAGAATAATACAGTTATCTTTATCTGTTTTTAATTTCAGGGTTTTGACCGAACCAGTGGTATTGACTTCCGAACAGATCAGATTTGGATATTTAATACTATTGATGCCCAAATTATAAATTTTGATAATACGTGCAGTACGCCCATAAGGATAATCTGCGAATACTTCTCCAATCATGTGACCTAGAGCAACATTATAGTCGGTATCATTACTGGTATTTCCGGAAATTTTATCGCGAATTTTCTTTACAATATCCTGATCTTCAAACGGGACAAACTCCTCTGAAAGCTCAGGGGAAATACTTTCCTTAGGAACATTTGGAGGTGTAGTGACAGTAGGACTATCTGAGCTACTTCCCCCACCACCGCCACAGGCACTCATTAAACCCGAAATAAGAGCAAGTCCAAAGATAGAAATCTGCTTTTTCATAAAATTTATTCCCTAAAATTTCTTTGCATTTTTATTTGGTGATCACTAAAGATTGGCCTTCTCGAAACTGAACAGCTCAAATGCTATTTCTGCCGGTAATGTTTTTTCTTGGCAGCCAGCTTTATCCTTCGATAGCGCTTTATCTTTAAACAAAGAATTTTTTGGTTCTGTAATTTTAATGTATATTTCAAACAACAATTATCCTAAGAAATGAATTGCTTATTTGAATCTTGTTCCTTACCAGAGTCACTTTTCAACACACTTAAAGCGCATTTAATTAGATCGATTAACTTTGCAACAAAGCTTATAAAATTTGTAATGGTTAAGTTAAAGATGGATTGAATTTTCTTTTTATGGAGAATCATGTTCAACTTTTATACAGAGTCATGAAAGAGAATATTGAAAGATAGGATGACTTTAGAGCATATAAAATGATCATTTTCATGATATGAAATACTTAATTATTTACAGAAGATTTAAAGCGTCGATTATTTTAGATTGGTCACGGATTCACTGAATTTTTTCCGACGCTTATATTCAAACATGTTCTGATCCGCTTGTGCGAGCGCTGCAAATAAGCCCTGACTCGGATGACGCATCGCCATACCAATCGCTGCGCCAATGTTTGCTGCTGCAAAGGCATTAATTAAACGATCCACTAAACTTTCAGTACCCGTTTCATCATTTTCCACGCTAAGAATCACAAACTCATCGCCACCCAAACGGGCAACAATATCATTAATTCGTACGTTATCTCGCAATACTTGAGCCGCATTTTGAATCAGCTTGTCACCCTCATCATGCCCCAAACTATCATTCACCTTTTTTAGGTCATTCAGGTCAATAAATAATACAGCGGCGGGATGACCATATTGCTTACAACGCTCTTCTTCTGCTCGCAGCAGTTTTTCCCAGGCACGGCGATTATAGAGCCCGGTCAATTCATCTTTACTGGCTTCTTCCTGCAATAATTCATGCTGTCTTATCTGCTCACTCTGACGTAATTCTGCCTGCAAGATCGAACTGAGCAATTGTCCCAACAACTCGACCAGTTGCATATCTTGCACAATAGCTTCCGATTTGGTTTCTGGATCAATCGCACAGAGCGTTCCAAACAAACTACCATCTTCTTTAAGGAGTGGCTGACCAATATAAGATTTTATACAGACCTGCTGATTAATCGGCGCTGTGGCATATAAAGGAATTTCTTCAGAGCGAGGTGCAATTCTCGGGGCCTTACCTGCGACCATATGAGAACAAAAAGAATCAGCCCACTGAAACACTTGGCCGGGTCGTATATCATAACCATGGTCTTCACTTTGCAGCACAATCCAGTCTTGGCCTTCTACCCGGGTAATCATCCATAAATCAAAGCCAAAATGCTGATGCAGAAACTTTAATACTGCCTCTCCAGCATCCTGAAAACTTTTGAAATTTATATTTTCCATTCGAGATTGCCTCTGCTGCAAACCTGTAAAAATATGCATGATATCAACTTAAGCTATTAAACTATTTTTCCAGTTTCAATAGAATATAAGAGTTCTAAATACAGCTATAAAACTATATATTTACAACATACCGTTGCTATAAGTTTTCATTTAAAAATTCACAATAAAAAAGAGGCCTAAGCCTCTTTTCTTCAAGCCTGAAATCTATGCCTCAGTCGGATTAGTCAGTTCCGTCATTGGCCAGCGTGGTGTGGTGGTCACCGCCAAGCCATCATGCTGCCCTGCTTTTAAACGCTGATAGCCCGCAAAAGCAATCATTGCACCATTGTCTGTACAGAGTGCAGGTTCAGCATAATAAACAGATGCACGGATCTTGGCTAAATCTGCTTCTAAACGCTCACGTAAACGCTTATTGGCACTGACACCGCCCGCAATCACCAGACGTTTAAGCCCCGTTTGCTTCAATGCTTTCACCGACTTTTTCACCAGAGTATCGACAATGGCTTCCTGAAAACTGGCAGCGATGTCGGCATCGCGGTTTTCATCACCCAGTTTTTTCATCTGTACAGAAACTGCGGTTTTTAGACCACTGAATGAGAATTCCAGACCTTGATGCAGCATTGGGCGTGGGAATGCAAATGCATTTGGATCGCCCTGTTCCGCCAATTTAGAGATATTCGGACCGCCCGGATATGGCAAGCCCATCATTTTCGCGACTTTATCAAAGGCTTCGCCTGCCGCATCATCAATGGATTCACCGAGCAATTCATACTGGCCAATGCCATAAGCAGCCATGAGCTGAGAATGTCCACCCGATACCAATAATGCAACAAATGGAAACTCAGGCGGAGTTTCTGACAACAAAGGTGCCAGCATATGACCTTCCATATGATGCACACCAATTGCGGGTTTATTCAGCGCAAAGGCCAAAGTACGACCAAACAATGCACCGGTCATGAGTGCGCCCATCAGACCCGGGCCACGGGTATATGCGACTGCATCAATTTCTGATTTTTTCACGCCGCTCTGTTCAAGCAGCTCATTGATGAGTGGAATCAGTTTACGCACATGATCACGTGACGCCAGCTCTGGAACTACACCGCCATATTCTGCATGCAGTTTAATCTGGCTATAAAGCACCTGTCCGCGCAAACCCAACTCGCTGTCATACAGCGCAAGTCCTGTTTCATCACACGACGTTTCCAAGCCTAAAACGATCATTAAACTGCCTATAACCTGTATCAATTCTATTGCAGCAACTATTATAGACTTGTGGTATGAGATGTAAATGAGTAAAATACTGACCTTCACTTGTGATTGAGGGCAATTCAGCCCGAGATCTTACCCTAACTGATATGAGGATTCTTCATGCCACAAGTTAAATTGAAAGAAGGCGAACCAGTAGACGTAGCTATCCGTCGTTTCAAACGTTCATGCGAAAAAGCGGGTGTTCTTGCTGACGTACGTAAGCGTGAATTCTACGAGAAACCAACTCAAGAACGTAAGCGCAAAAAAGCTGCTGCTGTTAAACGCTACCAAAAGAAATTGGCGCGTGAATCAGTACGTACGACTCGCCTTTACTAAGATTAATTTGTGATTGATTGCCTGGAATAAATAATGACGACTTTAAAAGACCAAATCACGGATGTTTTGAAAGCAACAATGCGTGCCAAAGAAATGTCCAAGCTGACGGTCATTCGTAGTCTACAGGCAGCAATTAAGCAAATCGAAGTCGATGAGCGCAAAGAACTTGACGACGCTCAGGTTCTTGCGGTCATTGAAAAACAAATTAAACAACGTAAAGAATCGGTTAAAGCCTTTGCAGGCGCTGGCCGAGATGATTTAGCTAGTAAGGAACAAGCCGAAATTGAGATTTTGTCTCAGTTTCTACCAGAAGCTATGACTGAGGAAGAACTTGATTCCATGATTGCGCAAGCTATTGCAGCGCAACAAGCTACTAGCATGAAAGATATGGGTAAGGTGATGAATTCTCTGCGTCCGCTCATAGCCGGGCGCGCCGATCCTGCACAAGTTTCCGCCAAAATCAAAGCGCAACTTGCTTAATCCATACTCTCTAGTATTCTCTCTTTAACGTTGAACTGCCTTTAATCAAAGACAGTTCCTGACGTATTCTCATTGCAAATTACAATCGACCTGATAACGCTTAAGTAATTGCATCTCTTTCGACGATTTCACTTCTACAATTACATCCCGTTTACTCATATTTTGAAACTGACGATCCAGATAAGGACGATTCTGGTCAGCGGCCTGATATAAACGATCAACATAACGTCCTACAATTCCACAAAATTTTGCATTCTGCTCAGGACTAAATCCCTGTTGCTGCGGATTTAAACCACTTAAAAACTGACGCGATTCCTTTTTATAATCCGCATTAATTCGTTCTATTGCTTCTACATATTCAACTGCACTCGCAGCAAAAACCCCATAACTCCACCCCAGTAGACACACGCCCAATAGTATTTTTTTCATATTATGCTTCAGTTTGATTCACGCTGATCTTTCAAAAAGATTGTAGCCTGATTGAATATATTCTTGCTATATCATCCTGATACAAAAACTTAAAACCCAGTTCAGCTTTAAATCTTATATTGATGTGCCTGCTGCATCTGCTTCAGACGCTGGCGAATGGTGGACGATAAAGATTGATTATTCTTTACGCTACGCTGTGCATGTAATAATGATTTGATGGCAGTTTCTTCATATCCCGACCAGTATTCTACTTCTGCACGATAGCGCAGCACATTAGCAGCCTTAATCGGCGAATCTGGCTCTGCATTGGCAGCCAGTTGCATTAGTCGCCAGCCACTGACATCCCGTGAATTGGCATTTAGAAATCGCTGCACTAAAACTTTTGCTTTATCGGGTTGCTTGGCGCGAATCAGCACTTCTGCATATTTATAATTGAGCGCTCGATTTTCCGGCATGATCCGCGCTGCTGACGCTACACTTTCCAAAGCTGCATCAAGCTGGTTCTGAGCTAAATAAATATCAGTCTGGAATAAAACCTGTAAAGGATGCATCTGGTTATGCTTTTTTGCTCGATCTAAAGTGGCCTGCGCGGCCTGGAAATCACTTTGCTGTATTCGATAGGCAGTTAAGGCAAGCTGGCCTGCAAAATTATTTTGCCGGTCCATCAGGATAAGCTGCTCTGCATTGGTCTGACCAGACAATACCCTGCTATACCACTTGATAATGTCAAAGTCTTGGTCATTGAGACTGCGTTTCACCGCAGGAAGCTGGTTGGCACGTAAACGTGCTTCACTCATACGCTCGGTGGTCAGCGGATGAGTAAACCAGAAATCCGGCAGAAAGCTTAAGCGGCTGGTCGAGCGATGCATGACCTCAAAGAAATCTGCCATACTATGCGGGTTATAACCGGAACGATACATATATTGCATACCAATCCGGTCTGCCTCACGCTCCTGATTACGGCTATAGGTAAGCTGTTTATCCAGAAGTGCTGCCTGTGAACCCATCATGACCGCTGTGCCGACATCGCCATCTGCCTGAGAAGCGACCAAAGCACCGACGAGAATTCCGGCTAGCGCCAGTAAACCTTGCCCTTTAAATACATCCTGAGAGCGACTGTAATGACGTTGTGTGACATGTGCAATTTCATGCGCCATCACTCCTGCCACTTCATCCATGTTTCGGGCTGAATTAATCAGACCAGCATTAAGTGCAAAGAGGCCACCCGGTACGGCGAAAGCATTAATTTGGGGATCATTAATGACCAGCAAACCGATCGGCTGTTGCAATTGAGTCTGACTCAGGATATGAGAAAATACTGAAAGCAACTGATCTTCAAGCCATGGATTTTGCAGGACCGGCATTTGTTTATGCACTTCACGATAGACTTTTTCACCGATCATTTTTTCTTTTTGTTGATCGAGTAAGCCGACGCCTGTACCAATATCAGGCACAGAAAATTGTACATTTACTTGATTAAAATCATGGTTAGAGCCGTGCCCTGCTACCATATACAGACTTAAGCCACACGCCAGCGCCAATCGTTTCAATGAAAAATCTCTAATCCTGCCGATCTAATTTATCTTGAATATAGCATTGAACAATGAGCAGAGACGCAAGAAAATGTTATTTTTTAATACCATTGAAACGACGAATCAGATGCATTTTAAAACTCTGGATTGACCACATAACGGGGCAATCGTCCTTCTAAAGCATCGACCAGATTCTGATAAGCCAGTTCTGCCATTTTTTTACGGGTTGCTGCAGTGGCCGAACCCACATGTGGCAATGTAACCACATTGTCCAACTGGAATAATTCCGATTCTTTTAATGGCTCTTTCTGATACACATCCAGACCGGCAGCAAAAATCTGCTTGGCTTTTAAAGCTTCAACTAATGCCTGTTCATCAATGACCGAGCCACGTGAAATATTGACCAATACCGCATGAGGTTGCATTTTCGTCAATTCCGCTGCTGCAATCAGGGCTTTGGAATCCGTATTCAAATCTACTGCAACGACCACAAAGTCAGAACGCTGTAACAGCTCATCAAGCTGGCAATATTGCGCATTCAACCCTTGAGCGAGTTCTGGTTTTTCCCGGCGATTATGATACAGAATATTCATATTAAAACCGTAAAAACCACGACGTGCGATTGCAGCTCCAATATGACCGAGACCAATAATTCCGAGGGTTTTTCCAAAAATATCCATACCAAATTGTGCTTCGCCCACGGTACGCTGCCATTGTCCCTGCTTGGTCCATTGATCCAGGTAAGCCACTTTGCGTGCTGCTGACATCAGTAAAGTGAAAGCCAGGTCAGCAGTGGTTTCAGTCAGTACATGCGGCGTATGACTGAGATAAATTTTCTTTTCATTTAAATAATCCAGTTCATAGTTGTCATAACCGACACTGACACTGGAGATAATTTTTAACCGGGTGGCACTGGCCAGATTACCGCGATTCAACAAGCGCCCTGCGCCAATCATGCCATCAGCATCCTGAACCTGCTGCAAAAGCTGTTGATTCACATCGCCTAGCTTCGGTTGTATATAACTAACCTGATAATTTTGTTCCAGCTTGTTTTGAATATCAGTATCAATTTGACTAAATACAACCACTTTTTGTTTCATCTATTTTTATTCCACAGCAAGATTATTCCAGACTGGCAGTCCTATTTTGCATAAACTGCCATAAACGTTTTTTTAGAATCGGCTGATCCAGCATTTCTTGTAAAGATGCCAACTGGATCATTTTCGTATTTGATATATGCGCTACAGGCCCGAGGAAAATAATATTTTTCTCTGCACTCATTCCATCCAGAAAACCCTGAATATAGGATTCTACACCACGTCCATCCTGAACATTGGCCCAGGGAAATGGCCAGTTCAGCTCATGAAACTCACCTGGGACTGCACGCTGGATATTGCCCCATAAATTCTGGGTGTCTTCGGTCATTGCAGTTGCATCAATCACGATACTGCAATGTGCTAGACTTAAAGCCTGTAAACTGAATGGCGGGATCTGTACGATTTCACGCTGTTCCTGAACAGGTGCAATGTGAGTCGGTGCCGCAGGTGGTGTATCAACCTTAAGTGCAACGCTTGGCTCAGGCTCAGGAATCGGTAGATCAGCCAACGCCTCTACGGAAGCAGGCTGTGGTAAGACGATATCGGTGTGAAATTCAGGTGCAGCCTGATCACGCCAGATCGAAACCTGGTGCGGCTGACATGCGCTGTCCCTAGGAATCCAGAGATCGATTCCTAATGTTGCCAGTATGTCACGCTGATGCCCAATCATCTTTTCATCATCACCAATTTCAGGCTGAACATTTTAGCCGGATTGCCTGTGCTTTGCCGAACTTTTTCAGCTTTTCTTTTTTATCCTGATGGATTCTAGTACAAAGTTTAGCTGTCTGCTAAAAACCGTGCTTTTAATACACAATTAAACCATTCCTGCTGTTATAACAGATTCCGGCTAAAGCTGCGCGTTCTCATTTATTTTCTACAGAATGGTTAAACTGTTCTTCTTTAACATTTGCTGAACGACCTGTTCTGCCTCAAAACCCAAGCGCCAATACAACAGCTCTATCACGTCCAACTCATCCTGTGTCACGATACGATCACTCCACAAACAGGCCTCTGCAATACCTAAAATACTGAGGCGATCACGCAATAACAGCCCCGCAATATCATTCAGGATTTCTGCTAGATCAATCGGCTCATCAGAAATTTCATTATATAAGTCCAGTTCCTGAGCGGTCAGAATCCGGTTTAAAATCCGCTCCCGCACCTCAAGCTGGTTGCCGCTATTAATCTGCTGTACATGCAGCAAGGCGTCGATCAAACGCACAATCTGTGGCTTGACCTCATCGAGTGCTGCAGGCGTATGTGCAGGAAGCAAATTCAGTTCGTATTTCACACATTCCAGTAATAATGCATCCAACAGGCCAATTTCGCCATCTTCCTGAATAATCCGTGCCAGCTTCATCAAAAACTGGCGTGCAACAGTTGTCGGCATGCCACCAATATTGTTACAAGCTTGCTGGAAAATCGAGATATGCACCCGCCCGTCCAGATTGAGCAATGAATCTACAATGGCACGGCTAACTTCAGCCTCAGTCGGAATAAATTCACGATATTGACGGATCATTAAAATGGCGACCATCACTTCACGAGAACCAGTTGCGGTTTGTAATGCACGCTTAATCAGTTCCGGACGTGGCATCTTGAGCCGAAGTTCCGGATTCAGTGGTTTGATCGCATCTTTAATTGCAAAACTGATCGGAGACAGCCGCAACAAAGGCAAAGGTTGTGGCGAGCTCCAGCTCATTGCAGTTTCAGGCACCACTTCTTCCAAAGAACGAAACAAACTAAACAAAGGCTGATTCTTGAGTTTTTTCAGATTCTCAAGCTGTAAGTCCTGAATCAAGGCAGGATTTAATTCATAAATCCGCTGATTGATATTGGGATGAATATTCAGCCAGTTTTGTGGGCTCAAGGAATTGGCAAAGCACATATGTGAAATGGATTCAGCATATTCACTATAAATCTGGGAGCCAGAATGATGCACATGGATTCTGAGTAAAGTCTGGATATTGGCATCATTTTGAATCAGGCGACGGGTCTTCCGATCATTTTTATAGGTTCGACCACCCAGTGAAATATATTTAATAAAACGGGAAATCAAAACACCCAAACTACCAATCAGCCAGATCACCGCGCCCACTGAAACATAGAAAGTTTCGAACTTGTTTTCACGAGGACTACCCGCTCGATAAAAACCGGACTTGGCAATCTTACTGCCATACTGACTAAACGTAGTTAAACTGCTATACAGAATTTTCAAACGGGTATTTTCCGCAGCTTCACCAGACAGGATTTTATTGAATTCATGGCTGAGCAAGCCATACAGCTCGACTTTATCCAGTGTTTGTATCGCACCCCAAGTCAGGATAATTGCGGTATCCCGCGGACTAAACCCTGCCGTCAGCGCATTAACACCGACTTCATCGGGCAACACATATACCGCCGGAACATCAATCAGAAAAATCTCTGCCAGCTGCTGGTTAATGTGCAGTACAGCACTTTCTTCTGGAATACTGTCCATCGGACTCAACCGACGTGCACCCAACTGCTTCGCCAGCGAATAACCGCCATTCCGAAAAATATAAAATTCATAGATGACCGAGATCATCATGGCACATAACAGCAAAGCAATCAGATAGGGACTCAACGTATGCCAGAAGATCGACTGGCTAGGATCAGTATAAAAAACAAAGAGACCAACAACGGTATTAATAATAAAAATAGTCAACAGAATTGCAATCAGGCAAAAACTTACAGGCAGTACTATATTTTTGTTTTTTATAAAATCGTATCCTACGTTTCGCAATGCAGAACCCTAAAATGATGATTTTCAATGGGCTCATCATAAAACAAAAAAGCGGGAAATTCCCGCTTTTTCATGATGATTTTAACTACTTAGACTTCACGCACACCGGTCAAATCCACTGAGGCTGCATCAATATTGACATCAATATAATTGCTTTCTTTCATGGCGCTGTCACTACGTTTTTGCTGAAGATCATCCAGATATTGCGCATCAATGCCACCCGAAACATAGATACCATCAAACACTGAACAATCAAAGTCTTTGACGTCCGGCACCTTGGTGGTTCTTACCGCATCTTTCAAATCTTCCAGATCTTGGAAAATCAGACGGTCAGCACCAATAATTTCACGGATTTCTTCCACGCTACGTTCCGATGCAATCAGCTCAGATTTCGCCGGCATATCAATACCGTAAACGTTTGGATATTTCACCATCGGTGCTGCAGAAGCGAAGAATACTTTTTTCGCACCAGAATCACGAGCCATCTGGATAATTTCATTACAGGTCGTACCACGGACAATCGAGTCATCCACCAACAGTACGTTTTTACCTTTAAACTCAAGCTCAACCGGGTTGAGTTTCTGACGTACCGATTTTTTACGCAGCTGCTGTCCCGGCATAATAAAGGTACGGCCGATATAGCGGTTTTTCATGAAACCTTCACGGAATTTCACACCCAGCATATTGGCAAGTTCTAGCGCTGAAGTACGTGAAGTATCCGGAATCGGAATCACCACATCAATATCATGCTCTTCACCCCACTCACGCAGAATTTTTTGCGCCAGTTTCTCACCCATTTTTAAACGTGCTTTATACACCGAGATTCCATCAATAATGGCATCTGGACGGGCAAAATAAACGTATTCAAAAATACAAGGACGATATTCGGCATTTACGGCACATTGCTTGGTAAAGAAATTACCTTCTAAATCAATAAATACCGCTTCACCTGGCAGAATATCACGCTCAACTTTAAAGCCCAGCGCAGTAATCGCAACAGATTCAGAAGCAATAATATATTCCATACCCTGTTCAGTTTCACGTGAACCGTAGATCAATGGACGAATACCATTTGGATCACGGAAGCCCACCAGACCCTGACCGGTAATCATCGCCACCACGCCATAAGCACCTTTGCAACGCTCATGCACACGTGTTACCGCATGGAAAATATCTTCCGACGTTGGCACCAGTTTGCCATGTTTTTGCAGTTCATGCGCAAACACGTTTAACAGGACTTCTGAATCAGAATCAGTGTTCATATGACGCAAGTCAGTTTTGAACAGGTCATCATGAATTTCTTCGGCATTGGTCAGGTTACCATTATGTGCCAAGGTAATCCCGTACGGTGAGTTCACATAAAACGGCTGTGCTTCAGCACTGCTCGATGAACCGGCTGTTGGATAACGCACATGACCAATACCGTAATTTCCTTTCAAAGCACGCATATGACGAGTATGGAATACATCACGCACCATACCATTGTCTTTGCGCAGGAATAAACGTCCTTCATCACATGTCACGATCCCAGCTGCATCTTGTCCACGATGTTGTAACATCGTTAATGCATCAAACAACATTTGGTTAACGGGTGATTTACCAGCTATACCAACTACTCCACACATAGCAACCTCGCAGACAAGCTAGGATTAATAAAAAGGATTATTTGTAGACTCATCTGCAGCTCCAGACTTGGACGATGTTTCAGATGATGAAGCTGAAGGTTTCGGTGCCCCTTCAGACTTGATATGTTGTAGTGCGCCATTCGCGGCTTCTTTCGACATTTGAGTCGCCCAAGGCGCATAAGGCAATAAGGCTTGAATAAACTTGGACTGTTTCCAGTGCGGTGAGCTCTCCACCCAAGGGCCGATACCCTGCATGGTAATCAGGACAATCAGCAGACCTTTCAGGCTACCAAAGACACCACCTGCCAGACGGTTGAGAGGACCCAGTTTAAGACTCTTTAAAATACGGTTCAACAGTGCAGTAACGATCCAGGTCAGAACTACAATCAGCAGGACGATAAAGGCGAAGGCCGCAATCTTTTGTACAACTGGATCTGTACTCAGAGCAACCATAGACGGCGCAAGTAGCGTTGAATATTTTGCCGCAACAATCAGGGCAAAGATCCATCCCACTAAGTTCGCAAAGGCTTTAATAAATCCTTGGCGCAAACCGTTGAGCCCTCCAATGAGCAAGATAATCAGTAGAAAGATATCAATGGCATTCATAGGATTTAAAGCGCGGCTACACAGTCTTTAACCAGTTCCGGCCCAGTATATATGAGGCCACTATAGACTTGTACAAGGCTTGCACCAGCTTTTTTCTTGGCCAGCGCATCCGCACCTGAAAGAATACCACCCACACCAATCAATGGAATTTGTCCCTTTAATTCCTCTGCAAATGCAGCCAGACATGCCGTGCTTTTCTCAAAGACTGGCGCGCCTGATAAACCGCCCGCTTCTTCTGCATGCTCCAGACCTTCCACACCTTCACGTGACAATGTGGTATTGGTCACGATCAGACCATCAATCTTGTATTGCAATAACTGCTTGGCAATAAAGGCAATATCTTCAGCTTCAAGATCCGGTGCAACTTTTAATACCAGAGGAACGTAATGCTGATGTTCCTGAGCCAGTTCCAGCTGACGATTCTTCAGCGTTTCCAGCAATTCAGTCAGTGCATCGCCACTTTGTAAACTGCGCAGGTTCTTGGTATTTGGAGAAGAAATATTAACGGTGATATAGGAAGCATAATTATAGACTTTTTCTAAACAAATAAGGTAATCATCTACTGCTTTTTCTACCGGAGTATCAGCGTTTTTACCGATATTGATTCCCAGTACACCTTTAAATTTTGCAGCTTTAACGTTTTCAATCAGTTTGTCCACACCATCATTATTAAAACCCATACGGTTAATAATCGCTTTGGCTTTCGGAAGACGGAATAAACGCGGATGAGGATTGCCGGCTTGCGGTCGCGGGGTAATGGTACCAATTTCAATAAAACCAAAACCTTGACCGGCAAGGGCGTCAATATAGGCACCATTTTTGTCCAAACCTGCCGCAAGACCTACCGGATTGGGAAATTCGATTCCCATACAGGTCACAGGTTTCGCAGCAACGTTTTGACGCATCAAGCCCATTTTATGGGATGATTTCAATAGTGATAATGTCAGCTCATGTGCACGCTCTGGTGCTAAAGAAAACAACAAAGGGCGGGCTAGAGAATACAACATATCCAGAAAAGTCTACTGCTTTTTAAGTCGGCATATTATAGGCATAGGCTGACAAAAAAACCATGCTTTGCAAATCTTTATTTTTACCGTTTATTGTATGGTCGCCGTTAATTTAATCTGTCCTGCCTCATTATTTAGTTCCATTTTCTCGATACTTAGCCCCATTTGTGCCAGCTGAGTCAGGAAATTTGCCAGTACTGCATAATTTTCATGCATGACCGCCAATTGAATTTTTCCTTCCATTTGCTGGGAAGCCACCGACAATCCTTGCTGCTGTGCGACTCGCTGTACTTTCTCCGCTGCATCCAGTTGGGTGTCCCCAGCCGGTTTCATAGTTACTGCATTACTTTGCATCCAAACAATGGTATCTTTCAGCTGATTTAAGCGTTTTTGCTGGGTATCTGCTGCCTGATGCATATACCAGAGTGCAGAACCGACTGCCGCCATAATCACAAAAACAGTGGTAAAAATCACCATTACCCGTTCACGTACCGACAAGCTGTCCAGATAATCACTCAGTTTTTCAAAAGACTGATCCATACGATTTTGTAGCGCTTCAATGCCTTTCATTATTGAATCCTCACCAGTCCGATCGCAGCTGTTCCGCTGGCCTGAATATTCCCCAGCTCCACCTTAAAGCCTTGCTGGCTTAATTGTCTGGTCAGTGCATTTAACGTTTCTGATGAATTGGCCTTAAGCTCCATACTTAACACAGAAGTATCATAATTTACCCGTTGTGCCACAATCTGATTTTGCATCAAGACAGGCCCCACCCGACTAATCAGCTGTAATGCATGCGTATCTGCAATCTGGCTTTGACGCAACTGCCCTTCAAACTGACTTTTGATATTCTGCTCAGTGACCGGATAATTTTGTCCAAACCAGTATTTAAACTGGTCAATGGCTTGCGCGGCAGTCTGATTCGCCACTTTTTTATATTGATACCAGCGCACAGCATCATAACTAAACTGCAATACCAAAATACCCAGAAAAACTGCCGCGCAGGCTTTCCAGTAACCGGAAATAGCACCATCAGATTTTGCTTTAGGCAATATATTAAACGGATGCTGTTTTGGTTTTTTCAGTACAGGAATACCATATTGGAAAGACTCCAGTTGCTCCTGAGTGATGAGTGCTTCAAGACTACGCGACTGCTCCTGATTCAGGTTGCTCACCTTATAGCTGAGGTCCTTGGACTGATAATCCAGATAAAGGCTTAGATCATCCAGCGACTGACCGATATATTCCGACTCGCGCACCAGCAAACGCCCACCAATTTGAGCAATCACACGATGATTGGCATCAGGAACCGGCAGCACTAAAAAGTCCGGCAACAAAGCTGCTAGCTTGACCGGGATCAGGCTTAAAGCATGTTGCAAGGTCTCAAGCGTAGAATTCGCAATTCCCATAATGCTGATCTGATCCGGCTGTTGAAAATGATGCAGCACTTTCATGGCATCTACCGGCAGCACCACATATTCTTCGAGCAAATATTTAATGCCATCATTGCCCATTTTCTTATATTGGCTCTTGGGCAAGGTCTGCTGCAAAATTTGCACATGACGGCTCGGGAAAAATACCACCGCCTCTTCGCCATGATGAGCCTGTATATCCTGAATCAGCTGCTCAAGTGTGTCCGCAGTGTTCCAGAATTCCCCAGTTGACCATTGCCAAACCCCATTGGCTTCTGGCATCCATAAATACAACATCAATTGTGTTCTGCCATTTTAATTAATTTTTTATAGTGTAGGAATAAAACTTTTAATCTGTGTGGATAAGCCCGGGGCAATCACCGCCTGATCATAAATACGTGCTTCTGCCAATGCATAGGGATGAAAAGATTCAGCCAGCAGAATGGAAGACATATGGGCCACCACGTTCATATGACACACTACTGCAATCGACTCATAAGGCAGTTGCGATAACCATTCCACTGCGACTTTGGCATCATCATCCGGTTTGATCGTATTACAGATCACCACCGGCACATCTTTAAAATACTGCTGCAAATGTGCCAGAGTTTCCTGCGCTCGCAACAACGGACTGACCACAAACACTTCAGGCTTAATCAGATCCTTTAAGAACTGCGCAGTTTTTTCAGCCTGTTGATGACCACGCTCCGTTAAAGGTCGCTTGGTATCATTACCATTGATCGGTGGCGCGGCCTCGCCATGTCGAACTAAAGTCAGTTGCATTTGATTTCCTTATATTCTTTTGCCTGCATGATATATAGCGGATATGACATTTCGCAGACATTCCCTGTGTTATAGATCAGACTTGATGATGTGGCAAGACAAATTCAACATCACTGCGATGACCATTTTTCATCAATGACAATGCAATATTGAGTGGTGGCGCGCCTTCAAAAATCACATCATACAAGGCCGAGGTAATTGGCATATACACATCGAGCTCTTCCGAACGCGCCTTCACCTGTACAATGGTATTAATCCCTTCTGCCGTTTGCCCCAGCTCAGTCGTTGCCTGCTCCAAGGTTTTACCTTTGCCAAGTGCATAACCCACCTGATAATTACGGCTGAGCGGACTGCTACAGGTTGCGAACAAATCACCCACACCTGAAAGCCCAAGGAAAGTCAGCGGATTGGCACCAAGTTTTACTGCAAAACGGCTCATTTCAGCCAAGGCACGAGTCAGGATCATACTCTTGGTATTTTCACCCACGTTATACGCAGCAGCCATGCCCATCGCGACAGCATAGATATTTTTTAATGCGCCCCCGAGTTCTACCCCATGCACATCATCACTAGCAAATACGCGGAACAAGGCACTATGTAGGGCTTGTTGTACGGCATAACGCACCAGCTCGGACTGGCTGGCAATCACGGTTCCTGCCGGCTGTCCTGCCACAATTTCCTTCGCCAGATTCGGTCCTGATAACACACCATAAGGCACTTCAGGCAACACTTCACGAATAATATCGCTCATGAAACTAAAGGTTTTGGCTTCAATACCCTTGGTCAGCGAGATCACGGCTTGCGATGTAATAAAAGGTTTGATTTGCTGCAAGACATCCCGGAAAGAATGGCTCGGAATAGCGACTAAAATAATATCGCGATCACGCACAGCCTGTTCCAGATCTGACACCGCCAGCAGATTTTCTTCTAACTTAAAATCTGGCAAATAGCGTTTATTGATATGCGTGGCATTAATATCTGCCGCAACTGCTTCGTCACGAATCCAGATCATGGTATTGCAACCATTACGCACTGCAGTATTTGCCATTGCAGTACCAAAACTGCCCCCACCCAATACTGTCACTCTTAAAGCTGTCTTATGATCAACTGCAACCGGTTCTACCAGTTTTGAGAAATTTAATTCTGACATCTTATTTTTTAATATCCTGTTATACCCTGCAAACTAGCTGTTCTGGTTCCAGTAACTGACAAAATCACCGGTTTGAATCTCTGCGCGTGCTGGAATTGCTTTTGCTGCAGTGCCAATATAAATAATACCTGAGACCAGATCATCTTTTGAAATTCCCAATGCCTGCTTAAACAGGCCAGACTCGACTACAGCACCGCTACGCCACATGGTCGAGAAACCCTGAACCTGAAGTGACAACAGAAAATTCTGAATGGCTGCGCCTGAACTCAGGATTTGTTCAAAATGCGGAACTTTAGGATGATCCTGCAAACGCGTTAAGGCAAGCACCAATAAAGGCGCACGAAATGGATGATTCTTGACCCGCTCAATCTGCGCTGTTTCAGTTTCACCCAAATCGACGAGCGCCTGCGACAGCAACCCTCCAAAAGCTTCACGCTGATTATCTGGAACCACCACAAATGTGGTCGGCTTGAGCCGATGATGATCGGGTGCAGTTAATGCCGCTTGAAAGGCTCTTTCCAGTTGTTCTGCATTGGGTGCGGGTGCCAGCAGATGACCAATCGATTGCCGTTGGTGAATATTTTGATGAACGATGTCAATCGCAGATTCCGTCATTGCCTTGTATATCTACACTTAAAAAACCATACTCAAGATTAGCATATTCAAAGAAAAATACGCTAGAAACTTCATAGCGATTCAGCACGCTCATCACAATTTGAAGATAAAGTTGCTTGGTTTTTCAATCCTGTGCTGCTCTATTTTTCACCTAACTCACATAGAGCTATACCAAAAATTGCCAAACCTATACAACAGCTACAAAATCTGCGCTGCTTGCTGTGTTGAAATATTCAGCATCGTATTTACTTGAGATTTCATGATGAAAAAAACAATCGCTTTCAGCGGATTAGCTATTTCCGCATTATTGCTTACTGCTTGTGCCTCAAACCCGACTGCATTGGCAGTGCAAAAGGAAAATAACCAGTACGAAGTGACCGGATTAGGTAAAAATCAACTGACCTCGAAAAACAACGCGATTACTGCGGCCAATAAAGCCTGTGGCTCTCGATCAACCCCAATTATTGTGGATGAAAAGACAGCTTATAACGGCGCTTTAAAAGGCGTGGTCGATGAACAAACAGGTCAGATGATTCAGGCAGCGGCTACCGTTCTCGGGAATATCGCAGGTACCAATACCGGTTTAAACCAGAATGATGATTATCAGACAGTGCTTACATTTCGCTGTCAGGCCAAATAAGCCTTAAACCACAGCGCAATAAAAAACCGCTCTTCAAGAGCGGTTTTTCTATGGTCTGGATTAGCAGTAACCTTCCAGGCGGGTCAAAGGCAATTTTTGCCCAATGGCTTTTTCAATTTCTGGCAGATAGAACGCATCATCTTCTGCAAGGAAACTGATACTCACACCACTGGTTCCCGCACGACCGGTACGGCCAATACGATGCACATAATCATCCGACTGTTCCGGCAAGGTGAAGTTCACTACATGCGATACACCATCAACATGGATGCCACGACCTGCAACATCTGTTGCAATCATAATGTTATGTTTACCATTTTTGAACTGGTCCAGCATTTTCAGGCGTTTGTCCTGAGCAATTTCGCCCGACAACATCACCACCTTATAACCATCACGTTTTAAATGATCATAAAGTTTGCGCACCTGATCACGACGGTTGGCAAAAATCATGACTTTTTCAATCGGCTCATCACGCAGAATTTCTTGCAACAATTTATATTTGTCCGCCTTGGCGACCATATAAACCCGTTGTTCGACATCGGCATTGGTTTTCTTTTCCGGTTCAATTTCAACTGTGACCGGTTCAAATAACCATTGTTGTGCAAGATTCAGCACATCGTAGCTGAAAGTTGCAGAGAACATTAAAGTCTGACGTTGTTCTTTACGCGGCGAGAAACGCACAATGCGCTTTACTGAAGGAATAAAGCCCATATCTAGTAAGCGGTCGGCTTCATCAATGACCAAAAATTCAATCTGATCCAGCCAGACTTCTTTTTGTTCTACAAAATCAATCAGACGACCCGGTGTAGCCACCATAATATCGACAGGCGCTTTATTAAGCTGGTTCTTTTGCTTGTCAAAATCCACACCACCCAGCAAGGTCACCACATTGAGACCAGCATATTTCGCCAGATCCTGTGCATCGCTTTCGATCTGTAACGCCAGTTCACGGGTCGGTGCCAAAATCAGCGCACGTGGCTCACCACGATAGCGTTGTTCCTGAATCGGATTATTTAACAGATCATTCATGATACTAATTAAAAAGGCAGCAGTTTTGCCTGTACCTGTCTGTGCACGGCCAATGGCATCATGTCCTGCCAGC
Source organism: Acinetobacter sp. YH16052 (assembly GCF_013417155.1). GTDB lineage: Bacteria > Pseudomonadota > Gammaproteobacteria > Pseudomonadales > Moraxellaceae > Acinetobacter. The sequence goes on from NZ_VPEO01000017.1 coordinate 24,666, forward strand.
GTGAATTTCAAAACCTTCTGCTGGATAGGCGTCATGGTTGTAAAGCCTAAAGCATCAATCGCTTTTTTTAGATTGGGATGTAAATTTAAGGTTTCAAAACCAGATGACATAAAGCGGTGCTCTAATTGGGTAATCACTAAGATAGGGATAGTATAAACAAAAAACGCCCCAAGTTATATTGGAGCGTTTTCTTTTTAGCTTAATCCGAAGATTAGTCTAATGGTTGAACTTCTTCAGCTTGAAAGCCTTTTTGGCCTTTAACAACACTGAATTCAACACGTTGGCCGTCACGAAGTGAACGGTGACCGTCACCTTGGATAGCACGGAAATGAACGAATACGTCATCGCCGCCATTACGTTGAATAAAGCCGAAGCCTTTAGTATCGTTAAACCACTTAACTACGCCTTGTTCGCGAGCAGCTGTCATAAGTTAATCCTCATTGAAACTAAAAGAAGGACCACCCGGTGTTGCAAACAGCAGAGCAAACAAGTTTGAAAATATTATTTTTAAGCTTGTAATCATTCTGTAAAACTATCAACAAAATCCCGGTTACATCCATTTATGTAATAGGGTGAAAAACAATCACTTTGTTTATTCAAAGTCCCAAATACGCAACGAGCTTAACATGGGTTTATCACAATTAATAGATTTTTTTTAGCATGTTCTGTTTGATTTAGTTATTTTTTTCATGAAAATTGTCAAAAGACTTTATAAAGTCATTTAGATCTTCTTTTTCTGAAACCAGTTTGGTTCTGGCATCATATTTGCTACTATTTATAGCCTTTTCTGCTATCTAAATAAAACCGCAATGTCCGAATATCCAGCGCAATTCAGCCTTATAGACGCTATGGGAAAACCGTGCCCGATGCCGCTATTAATGTTAAAGCGCGCACTAAAGGCCGGAAATCAGAAAACATTCCTGCTGAAATCATCTGATCCGCATAGCCAGACAGATGTCAGCCGCTATTGTCAGCTGCATCAGCTCAAGCTTGAATTTAAAAAAATTTCTGATACAGAGTTTCACTACTTAATTGAATCTTAAAAAATTTCAATTAAACTGTTGATCCTCACTTTCGTATACTTTTTTACATTTCTCTACCCAAATATCCATTATTTGTGGAGAGATTGGATTAAGATAAAACCTAGTTTAGGGTTATCCCGCACTTCAAGGAGAACACATGAGTGACAGCCGCAATCAGTTGATGCCCCTGTCATTATCGGCGCCAGGTGTCAACCTCGGTGCTTATATCAGCACTGTCAATCAGATTCCGATTTTAACAGCCGAACAAGAAAAAGAGTTGGCTGAACGCTATTACTATGACCAAGATTTAGATGCAGCGAAAATGCTGGTCATGTCGCACTTGCGTTTTGTGGTACATATTGCGCGTAGTTATGCAGGTTATGGTCTGCCACAAGGTGACCTGATTCAGGAAGGCAACCTGGGTCTGATGAAAGCTGTGAAACGTTTTGACCCGAATATGGGCGTACGTTTGGTGTCATTTGCCGTGCACTGGATCAAGGCGGAAATTCACGAATACGTGATCCGTAACTGGCGTATCGTGAAAATCGCCACCACTAAAGCGCAACGTAAACTGTTCTTTAATCTGCGCAGCCTGAAGAAATCATCGAAAAAGTTGACGCTCGCAGAAGCACAGTCTATTGCCAATGATTTAAATGTCACACCAGAACAAGTACTGGAAATGGAAGGCCGTCTGACGGCGTATGATGCGGCTTTTGATGCATCAAGCGATGACGATGATGAAGGTTCCACCCATGTGGCACCCGCTTTATATCTTGAAGATAACCGTTATGACCCGGCCCGTCTGATTGAAAATGAAGACTATGAGGAGCAAAGCACCTCTGCCCTGCACGAAGCCATGGATCAGCTAGATGATCGTTCACGGAATATTCTGCAACGCCGTTGGTTAGACGACGAGAAATCGACCCTGCACGAGCTTGCAGCCGAATATAATGTTTCTGCGGAACGTATTCGTCAGCTGGAAAAAAATGCCATGGAAAAAATTAAAGTAGCAATGTCATCCAATTAACACCAAATTCTGTTATTGATTTATTTTTAAAAAGTCTTCCTTCAGGAAGGCTTTTTTATGTCCGCATTTTGAATTTATGCTAAGGTTGAGCGCAAACTTTATCAGGAAGATCAATTCAAATGTGGATTGCGATTTCAGCACTTAATTTGGCACTTGCAGTCATGCTCGGTGCTTTTGGTGCACATGGTTTAAAAGCGCGAGCAACTGAAGCACAGCTCGACTGGTGGCAAACGGCAACGGATTATTTTTTCTATCATGCCTTAGGACTACTGATTCTTTCTTTACTGGCGAAAGTCATCCCTGCATTGCCCATTCAATGGAGCTTCGGTCTGATTCAGGTCGGCATTTTACTGTTCTCTGGCTCACTATATATCATGGCTCTAGGCTTACCACGCGGTTTAGGGGCCATTACCCCAATTGGCGGTGCTTTAATGATTGCCGGATGGTTAATTCTGGTCTGGAATGCTTTAAAATACGCCAGATAAGTCTGAACAACACTTAATCATGGAGGGTTGCTAGAATGATGATTTATATCAATGGCGAACAACAGGAAACTCACTGCAAGAATCTGCTGGAACTGATTCAGAGTATGGCGCTTGAGGGTAAGCGTTTTGCAGTTGAAGTCAATGAAATGATTATTCCTAAAAGCAGATTGGGCGATACGCCGATTTGCGATACAGACAAAATCGAAATTATTCACGCAGTCGGTGGCGGCTAATACTCGGGACAATTATGCAAGATTTATTACAGATTGGTTCACGCCAATTCCAGTCACGCCTTTTGGTAGGCACGGGCAAATACAAAGATTTAAATGAAACTCAGCAGGCCATTAAAACCAGTGGTGCAGAGATTGTCACCGTCGCTATTCGCCGTGTCAATATCGGCCAAAATCCTGACCAGCCGAACCTGCTGTCAGTCATTCCTCCGGAAAAATATACCATTTTGCCGAATACCGCAGGTTGCTTCGATGCCAATAGTGCCGTCCGCACCTGTATGCTGGCGCGTGAGTTGCTCGATGGCCACAATCTGGTCAAACTTGAAGTTTTGGGTGACGAAAAGACACTTTATCCAAACGTAACCGAAACACTGAAAGCTGCGCGCACCTTGATTGACGATGGCTTTGAGATCATGGTTTATACCTCGGATGATCCGATCGTGGCGCAAGAGCTGGAAAGCATGGGCTGTGTCGCGATTATGCCACTGGGTAGCCTGATTGGTTCTGGTCTGGGCATTCTGAATCCACACACCCTGTCAATCATCAAGGAAAATGCCAAAGTTCCTGTTCTAGTCGATGCCGGTGTCGGTACAGCGAGTGATGCCGCGATTGCGATGGAACTGGGTTGTGATGGTGTACTCATGAATACAGCGATTGCAGCTGCACAAAATCCGGTATTAATGGCATCTGCGATGAAAAAAGCCGTTGAAGCAGGCCGAGAAGCTTTTCTTGCAGGCCGTATGCCGCGTAAGCGTATGGCCAATGCCAGCTCACCGGAAACCGGCTATTTCTTTAAATAAATTTTCATGAACAAAAATAAAGGACTCAATTGAGTCCTTTATTTTTGTTTTTAGTTAAGGAATCAGACCTTCATCACGCATAGCAATCTGTACAGACTGACGTTCTGCCACTTTATTACGGATATGAATAATATTTTTATATGGACTCAAATCATGCTCAATCTGGTTCGACCAGTTGGTCAAGACAAATAGATAGGCATCCGCAGGCCCAAAGTTATCATCCACCAGATAATCATTGTCCGATTCACCGATAGCTTTATCGATATAACTCAATAGTCGATCAATCTCTGCATAGGCTTTTTTCTTTTCATCTTCGGATAACTTGCCACCGAAGAACACCGCATAGGCATCATGTAGTTCAGAGTTCAGATAACCTAACCATTCCAGCACTTTGGCACGTCCCATGCCCGATGGTGGAATCAGATCTTGTTTTGGATCGTGTTGAGCAAGAAACGGTAGAATTGCAACATTTTCTGTCAGGATCAGACCAGGGTTAATTTCTAACGCTGGTACATAGCCTTTAGGATTAACTTCGTAATAATCCGTACCTTTTTCTGTTTTATGTGTTTTTAAATCAACACGTTCCAAATCAAAATCGACATTAATTTCATTTAAAATAATATGTGCTGCCAGTGAGCAGGCACCTGGTGAATAGTAAAGCTTCATTTCTGATCCTTGTTATACACTTCTCAATGTTTTAAATCGCTTCTGACAAACTTTCAAGTGATCAAACCTGTAAATTGCAAAAAAGCGTAACTGTCACCTCAGGGCAGTTACTCATTCAATATTCAGGATATTCCGGGCTTTTGCAAGTCAATCTTGTGTAGATTTTTATCTCTATCTGTTTAACATACACAGGTTTTCAAAATATAGATGATATTTCGTGATTAGCCTGAAAAAAGAAGAATGGTTTTCCAATATCCGCACAGATGTATTGGCAGGTCTGGTGGTGGGACTTGCCCTGATTCCTGAATCAATTGCCTTCTCTGCCATTGCCGGCGTCGATCCGCAAGTCGGTTTATATGCTTCTTTCTGCATTGCAGTATCCATTGCCTTTTTTGGCGGACGTCCCGCCATGATCTCGGCGGCTACAGGTGCAATGGCGCTTTTGATGATTACCTTGGTAAAAGAACATGGTCTGCAATATCTGCTGGCTGCCACAATTCTGACCGGTATCATTCAGGTCATTGCGGGGTATTTTAAAGTCGCTAAATTAATGCGTTTTGTATCGCAGGCGGTGGTATACGGATTTTTGAATGCCTTGGCGATCCTGATATTTGTGGCACAAATCCCGGAAATTAACCGGATGGATAGCACCGGTTATCTGTTTATTGCGATTGGTCTGGCAATTATTTATCTGTTTCCGTATATCCCGAAAATTGGCAAAGCCATTCCCTCACCTTTAATCTGTATTATCGTATTAAGCGGGTTGGCGCTGTTGTTAAGTGCAGATATGCGTACCGTGAGCGATCTTGGACAATTCCCGGATACTTTGCCAGTATTCCTGATTCCAGAAATTCCACTCAATCTGGAAACCTTGCAAATTATCCTGCCTTATTCCTTTACCTTGGCGACTGTCGGTTTGCTGGAAAGCATGATGACCACTACGGTCATTGATGAAGTGACCGGAACTGAAGGTGACCGTCATCAGGAATGTCGTGGTCAGGGTATGGCCAATATTGTCAGCGGCTTTATGGGCGGGATGGCCGGTTGTGCCATGATCGGCCAGTCAATTATCAATGTGTCTTCAGGGGCACGTACCCGTTTATCGACTCTGGTCGCTGGCGTGTTTCTGCTGTGTCTCGTGGTTTTTTTGAAAGACTGGCTGGCTTATATCCCAATGGCAGCACTGGTTGCAATCATGATTATGGTGGCATTTACCACCTTCCAATGGGGAGCAATCAAGCAATTCAGCAAACATCCACTGGAATTTAATACCGTGATGATTGCCGTGATTATTGTCGTGCTTGCCACTCATAATCTGGCACTCGGTGTATTTGTCGGCGTGCTGCTTTCTGCTCTGTTCTTTATTAATAAATTGGAAAGAACCGTACATGTGCATACACATTCGAATTCGGCTCATTCACGCAGCTATATTATTTCCGGACAGATATTCTTCAGCAGTACAGAAAAATTCTATCAGTTCTTTGATTTTAAAGAGAAGCTTGAGCATGTGGAACTGGATCTAACCCACGCACATATCTGGGACGTGACTTCGGTAAATATGTTGAATAATGTGATCCAGAAATTTAAAGCCCAAAATATAGACGTAACAGTAATCGGTTTAAATGAAGCCAGCAGTACACTGATTGACCGTTTTAGTAGCTGATGAACGGTGATTAATAAAAGAGCCTCAATTGGCTCTTTTATTTTATCTGGAAGATCTCGCCAATTTTTATGGAGAAATACCGAGAAAAGTTTGACTTGCTCGGCTCAGGACTTAAAATACCGCATTCTGAATTTTTAGATTTGCCAAAGTTATGTCGAACGATCAATTAGACCAGCAAGTCGTGGAGCTGGAAAACTTAAGCGAGCACCGTGAAATCGTGACGTTTATGCGCCGCTCAATGCCGCTGAATACCTCTCAACGTACTGCGCTTGAACAATATGGTCACTTAATTTTGGAATATCCAGTCGGTGATTTGCGTCAGCACTTTGAACATCCTGAACGTCCTTTGACTGTAGAAATTGGTTTTGGTATGGGCCGTTCACTGGTATTGATGGCCAAAGCTAATCCTGAACGTAACTTTGTCGGAATTGAAGTCCATGTACCTGGAATTGCGCAATGCATTTATGAAGCAGGTGTTGAAGGCCTGACAAACTTACGTGTACTGGATGCGGATGCAATTCAGGTATTACGTGAAATGCCAGACAATAGTATTAATGCAGTTCAGTTATACTTCCCTGATCCATGGCAGAAAAAACGTCATTTTAAACGCCGCTTTGTTTCGCATGACCGTATGCCGCTGGTGGAGCAAAAGCTGGAGCTTGGCGGAACTTTCCATGCTGCAACGGACTGGGAACCGTATGCGGAATGGATGATAGAAGTATTGGAAGAACGTCCACGTCTGGAAAATCTGGCGGGCAAAGGCAATAGCTATCCTCGTCCGGAATGGCGTCCACAAACCAAGTTTGAACGTCGCGGGATTGAAGCAGGTCACAAGATTAATGATTTTATCTTTAAGAAAATTTCTTAATCTAAGACTCAAAAAAAGCGCTGATTATTCAGCGCTTTTTTATGGGAAAAATTTGGCTTTGAACCCTGCTTCGTAGATAAATTATCAGCTTCTTCATTTCTGATGACGCGTGAGAATCTGCTGGCTCAACAACTGATAGACATTTTGTAAATCTTCTCGCTGCATATTGGCTAACATCTGCTGATGCATATTCAAGATATTCTGATCACCACGCATCGCTGGGCCGGTCTGCATTTGTTTGGGATCATTCTGAGTGGCTTTATTGGCAGTTTCCAGCATTAAGGGATACAACAAACTGAAATCGACCTGTTGTACATCCACCACCTGCTTGGCCATGTCATAACAGTAATTGGCAAAATTACAGGCAAATACCGCTGCAACATGCAAACTGAGACGTTGACTCGAACTATAAATATAAACACGATTGCTTAGGCTATTTGCCAGTTCTAATAACAGGATTTGGTCCTGTTCATTCACCGCTTCAATCAACAGTGGCGTCTGCTGCCAATCAATCTGGCGTTCGAGACTAAAGGTCTGTAAAGGATAAAATACGCCTGCACGCGCATGCACATTTTTCAGTAAATCGAGATGGGTACTGCCAGAGGTATGTACGATCAGATTCTGCTGTAGATACGGATGAATCTGTTCAATGACGTTGGCAATCGACTGATCACTGACCGCGATAATGACCAGATCCACCTCATGATCCAGCTGTTGAGGCTGAGCGATGGCCTGAGCGTTGAATTGCTCAGCCAGTTGCTGTGATTTTTCTAGGGTTCGACTGTAGATCTGTACGATCTCATGTTGTGCTGAAAATACACGGGCAAGATGATATGCCACTCGCCCTGCCCCAATCATACTGATCCGCATCTTGTGCTGTTCCTGACTCATTGCGCACAGCATGCCAATAAATACAGATTGAGGCAATTGGCCTTGATGTTTTTGAATAGGCTTTAGAACTTTCGCAGGGTCAGAATCTGTTCACTTCGGCCAAAAGGTCCATGAACATCATGCAGAATCCCGCTAGTCAGACCGATACCATCTTCACCATATTGCTGCACCACTTCCAGTCCCAGCCATTTACCCTGCGGCAGACGGTGCATATGAATCTGCAGGTCCAGATTCGGAAATCCCCAACCGGAATTCGGGTCCTGACGTGGCACAATGCCATTGGCCGTATCGACCATACCGAGCAAACGACTAAAGTCTGTCGTCGGTTGACCTTCTACCATGTCCAGCGAATTTCTTAGCCAGACAATGCCCTTGCCTGCACGATGGTCAGCATGTGCCCGGGTTTCAATACTCTGGATATAACCGCCCGGCCAGCAGCGCATACCCTCCCAAACCGGTAAATATTCTGGACTTTCGATCGGAAAATCTTCCACTCCAGCAATGGCCGTGGTATTTAAAGTTAGCATTCTCCACGCGCGTGCCACGATACAGGTTTTACCATTGGCACACATTTCAGCTTCAACCAGTTCAATGGTTTTACCCGGACGGATCATGCGTGTGGTAATCGAAAATTCACCAAAGGCTATCAGGCCAAAAATATCCAGCCCGACCCGACCAATACGCATGTCAGCACGTGGCTGAAACTGTTCCAGTTCGACGCATAGAATACCAGTGGCTGGTGCCATGTGCTGCTCATGCGGATTCCATGCACCTTGTGCATGAATATTTGAACGGTAATAAGCCGTAGTACTGCCATCTGGATGCTGTTCGCGCTGAATAAAACTGTAATATGCCGACATTGTTTTAATACTTCCCTGAATATTCACTTAAACTTTAGAGTTTACAAAAAGTGCTTTTATCTTTATTTTCTGAGCAAAAAGCCATGATAATTCATGATTTGACAATAAATTTTGCACTGTTTAAATCCGACTTTGGTTAAAAGCGCTTTAAAATTATGCGCAGATAACAAGTAAAAATCCTGCTCCAAGCGTTCAATCATCTTGGTACTTTGCGTTACACTCAACCCTGTCTGTTGTGCCATCTTCTGCATAGTTTTAATGTCTTGCTGATCTTCAGGTTGCATCAGATCATAGGTCAATGCAAGACCATTGGTTTTAAGACACTGATAGATAGCCTGAAAAAATCCGTTTTTTTCGGAATTTGGAATGAAATGTGCCACTAGAATGGCCAACGCAGCATCAAACGTATCCGGCTGATTCAAATCTTGAATCGTGCTTTGGATGAATTGCACCCTTTGTCGATCTATAGAATTCAGATTTTTACTAGCCTGTTTCAGCATGGCTGCTGATGGATCAATTGCAGTAAAGGTCCAGTCTGGATGTTGCTCTAATAAATACGACAATTCATAACCTGTTCCGCAACCCACTATTAATATATGTGCGGTTTCTGGGAGTGCAGTGCTGAGAATTGCTTCAATCTGCTGATGCACCAGTTCATAACCGGGAATCAGTTTACGGATATGATCGTCATAACTGACGACTACGACTTCACTGTGAAAGTTTTTTGCCATATTTTTACTCTAAATCTATGCACGAATCTAAAACTCAGGCGGGTATTTAGATAGATTGAATATTTAAATCTTGTAGCTTGATCTTATTTACTGTTTTCTTGAAATTTGATCATAGACCCGGCGACATGGATGTCGCCATTTTGCTGAGGGACATGGAAGTCCCTTCAGCAAAATAAAGGGATTTTGCTTACTTTTGGCCCATCAAAAGTAAGAAAAGCCTAAACATTGATATCGAAACCGTTATACAAATGGAGGCAATGCATGCATTAAATACTGCTTTGCCCCATTTAAGAATCGCATCAATACAATTTAAGCAATCTCTTTCAAGTTCAGCTCTTCACGCATAAATTCACGCAATTTGAACTTCTGCGCCTTACCGGAAGCCGTCATTGGAAATTCCTGGAAGAAACGCACATAACGTGGCACTTTATTGTGAGAAATATGCTCCTTACAATACTGACGGATAGTTTCCTCAGTACACGGATCATTTTCATGCAGGATGATGCAAGCACAAAGTTCCTCACCATATTTATGGTCTGGCACCCCAATCACCTGTACATCTGAAACAGCCGGATGGGTATAAAGGAAATCTTCAATTTCTTTCGGGAACAGGTTTTCCCCTCCACGAATCACCACGTCCTTGATTCGGCCCTTGATTTTGACAAAGCCTTCATCATCCATTTCAGCGATATCACCGGTATGCATCCAGCGCGCCGCATCAATCACTTCCTGGGTTTTATCTTGATCTTCCCAATAACCGAGCATCACTGAATAACCACGTACACACAGCTCACCCAATTGGCCGCGTGGAACCACCTTGCCATTTTCATCGACAATTTTAACTTCCAGATGCGGATGTACCCGGCCAACCGTACTGACACGTTGCTCGACACTGTCTGCCGTTGAGCTTTGTGCACTGACGGGTGCGGTTTCAGTCATGCCATAACAAATCGTGATTTCAGACATATGCATCCGTTCAATCACGCGCTGCATAATTTCCTGCGGACATGGACTGCCCGCCATAATCCCGGTACGCAGACTGGACAGATCAAACTCGTCAAACTGTTCATGTTCCAGCACCGCAATAAACATAGTCGGCACACCATAAGCCGCGGTACATCTTTCCTGCTGAATGGCTTTTAAGGTTTCTAATGGATTAAACACGGCAGACGGATAAATCATGGCGGAACCATGCGTAATACAGGCTAGATTGCCCATGACCATACCAAAGCAGTGAAATAAAGGCACTGAAATACAGACACGGTCTTCTGGCCCTAAATGAATGGCTTCGCCAACAAAGTACCCGTTATTTAAAATATTATTATGGGTCAGCATGGTGCCTTTCGGATTGCCGGTGGTGCCCGAGGTAAACTGGATATTAATGGTTTCATCGAACTGCAGTTCACTGGAGATCTGTTGCAGTTGTTGCAGCTCTTGTTCGCCAGGCGAGCTCAGCAAATCCTGAAACCGGTGGATGCCGGTATGCTGCTGGTCATCAATTTTAATCACATGCTTTAAATGTGGCAGTCGCTCTGCATTAAGGAATTTACCTTCGTTTTCCTGCAATTCCGGTGCAATTTTAGTCAGAATTTCCTGATAGTCCGTCGTCTTAAACTGCGCTGCAATCACCAGTCCCTTACAAGAGACTTTATTCAGCACATATTCAAGCTCGTTGCTTTTATAAGCTGGATTTAAATTCACCAGAATAATGCCTGCCTTGAAGGCTGCAAACTGGGTAATGGTCCATTCCACACAGTTCGGCGACCAGATTGCCAGACGGTCACCTTTTTGCATACCTAGTTTCAGCAGCTGACAGGCAAAGGCATTGACCTGATCCTGTAGCTGCCGGTAACTGAGGCGTATGTTCTGATGCAAACTCACTACCGCATCACGTTCTGCATACTGCTCGCAAGCCTGATCAAATTTTTCACCAATCGTCATGCCCAATAAAGGCTGGCTGCTGGTTCCATAGGCATAGCTTAACCGTACTTGTGTCATTGAATCGATCTCCTTGATTCTTTGTAATTCTGATTTTCAACTTTACTAATTGTTTTATGACCACGACGACCTTGTCTGTGTACCGGTTTTTTGTGTGTTTATGCTTGTAAATTTTCCTCCTGCCCACGTACTGCGTTGACACAAAAATCGGCAATCTGTTTGACAAAGTGATCCTTATACTTCTGATCAAACATGACATTTCGGGACGGATTTAAAGGTTCAATCACGACAAAGGTCATGGCACCAACCACACCTAATGCTGCTGTATTCAAATCTTCAAATTCGAATTCTCCATTGACCTTGCCTTCGGCCAGAATTTCCTTAATGCTCTGCTTAAGCAGCTGCTTACTGCGAAAACGCTCATGTTCCATTTCCGGATCAACCGGTTCGAACATCAGTGAATACGCCAATTGGGGGCTATTCATGGCACGCTTGACAAAAGTTGTAACAGATTTTTGCAATTTCAGTTTTGGCGATAAATCTGACTCGGCAATATGGTTCAGAATTCCGACTTCATGCTGAATCGCGGCCGACAAAACCTCAATTAAAATCTGGCTTTTGCTTTCGAAATATCGATAGACCAGCCCTGTAGAAACGCCTGCGCGTTCTGCAATCGCCTGAATCGATGCCTCCTTCAAGCCCCCTTGAATAATCAGTTCACGAGCAGATTCCAAAATCGACAGGCGATTTTGTTCCATTCGTTCCTGCATCAATGATGATCTTTTATAACTCATAAAATTAATCTCAACAAGATAAAATGAATTGTAAATCATTTTGTGAATATAGATTCACTTTTTTATTTTTTCGTTGTATGTTAAAACCACAAGCACAACAACAATGCTTTTTTGGACACAACAAATATAACCTCAGGATGGATGAAGAATGAATTTACAAAGCTTGGATTTCGGTTTGGATGAAACTCTAATAGCGCTTCGTGATTCAGTGGCCGCATTTTGCGCCAAAGAAATTACTCCGATTGCTCAACAGGTTGACCGTGACAACGAGTTCCCTGCTCACCTTTGGAAAAAATTTGGCGAGATGGGCCTGCTCGGTTTAACGGTCAGTGAGGAATATGGCGGTTCAAATTTCGGTTATCTGGCGCACATCATTGCCATGCAGGAAATTTCCCGCGCTTCAGCATCGATTGGTTTGTCTTATGGCGCACATTCTAACCTATGTGTAAACCAAATTAAGCGTAATGGTACGGAAGAACAGAAGCAGCGCTATCTGCCTAAACTGATTTCAGGTGAATATGTCGGTGCCCTGGCGATGTCTGAACCGAATGCCGGTTCGGATGTAGTCAGCATGAAATTGAAAGCAGAAGACAAAGGCGATCATTATCTCCTGAATGGTTCAAAAATGTGGATTACCAATGGTGGCGATGCCGATGTCCTGGTGGTCTATGCAAAAACCGATTTGCAAGCCGGTGCCAAAGGCATGACTGCATTTCTGGTGGAGAAAAATATGCCAGGTTTCAGCCATGGCACGCATTTGGACAAACTGGGTATGCGCGGTTCCAATACTTATCCGCTGTTTTTTGACAATGTGGAAGTTCCGAAAGAAAACGTCATGGGTGGCGTCGGTAATGGCACCAAAGTGTTAATGAGTGGTTTGGACTATGAACGTGCTGTATTGAGCGCTGGCCCACTGGGGATTATGGATGCCTGTATGGATACCGTGATTCCATATATTCATGACCGTAAACAGTTTGGTCAGGCACTGGGCGAATTCCAGTTAATGCAAGGCAAAATTGCCGATATGTATTCGACCTGGCTGGCATGTAAGGCATTGGTTTATGCGGTCGGCGCTGAATGTGACAAGGCCGAACATAGCCGTAGCCTGCGTAAAGATGCAGCCAGTGCCATTTTATATGCTGCTGAAAAAGCGACCTGGATGGCGGGTGAAACCATTCAGACTTTAGGTGGTAACGGTTATATCAACGAGTTTGCTGCAGGCCGTTTATGGCGCGATGCCAAACTGTATGAAATTGGCGCCGGTACTTCAGAAATCCGCCGCATGCTGATTGGCCGTGAACTTTTCAACGAAACAGCCTAAATCTTAACACTTAGAATAAAACAAGGATGTTCGTCATGAATCAGTTATCGAGCAAAATCAATATACGTAGTGAAGAGTTTAAAACCAACCAGACTGCCATGCTGCAACTGGTGGATGACCTAAAACAGAAAGTTGAAAAAATTGCTTTGGGTGGCGGCGAAACTGCCCGCCAGAAACATCTGGATCGCGGCAAATTGTTACCACGAGAACGGATTAATCACCTGATTGATCCAGGAACCGCTTTTCTGGAAATTGGTCAGCTGGCTGCCTATCAGGTGTATCAGGATGATGTTCCTGCCGCAGGTGTGGTCGCTGGTGTTGGTCAGGTCAATGGTGTGACCTGCATGATCATCGCCAATGATGCTACGGTGAAAGGCGGTACTTATTACCCATTAACAGTGAAAAAGCATTTACGTGCTCAGGAAATTGCCGAACAGAACCATCTGACCTGTATCTATCTGGTGGATTCAGGCGGTGCATATTTGCCTTTACAGGATGAAGTATTTCCAGACCGCGATCACTTCGGCCGTATTTTCTACAATCAGGCACGTATGTCGAGCCAAGGTATCGCCCAGATTGCAGTGGTGATGGGTAGCTGTACTGCGGGCGGTGCGTATGTTCCCGCCATGTCAGATGAAACCATTATTGTGCGTAATCAGGGCACGATTTTCCTGGGCGGCCCTCCTCTGGTTAAGGCAGCTACCGGTGAAGTGGTTTCCAGTGAGGATCTCGGTGGTGGTGATGTGCATACCCGTTTATCGGGTGTAGCTGATCATCTGGCTGAAAACGATGAACATGCGCTTGCGATTGCCCGCAATATCGTGGCGAATCTGAACAAGAAGCCAAACACGACCGCAGATGAAATCGAAGCGCCGCTGTTTGACAGTTCGGAACTGTACGGCATTGTGCCGAGTGACGCGCGCAAGCCTTTTGATATCCGTGAAGTGATAGCGCGTATTGTCGATGGCTCACGTTTTGACGAGTTCAAGGCACGTTTCGGCACTACCCTGGTGACCGGTTTTGCCAAGCTCTATGGCATGCCGGTCGGGATAATTGCCAATAATGGCATTCTATTTTCCGAGTCTGCCCAAAAAGGCGCACATTTTATTGAACTGTGTACCCAGCGCAATATTCCACTGATTTTTCTGCAAAACATTACCGGCTTTATGGTCGGTCGCCAGTATGAAAATGAAGGCATTGCCAAAAATGGTGCCAAGCTGGTGATGGCCGTCGCTAATGCCAATGTACCTAAGTTGACTCTAGTGATTGGCGGTTCTTTTGGTGCAGGCAACTATGGTATGTGTGGACGCGCTTACTCGCCACGCTTTATGTGGACCTGGCCAAACTCGCGTATTTCAGTGATGGGCGGTGAACAGGCCTCCAGCGTCTTGTCGACCTTAAAACGTGACCAGATTGAGCAAAAAGGCGGAACTTGGTCAGCTGAAGAAGAAGACCAGTTTAAACAACCAATCCGTGACCAATACGAACGCCAAGGCCACCCTTATTATGCGTCTTCGCGTTTATGGGATGACGGTGTGATTGATCCGGTGCAATCACGTGAAGTCTTAGCCTTGAGTCTGGCTGCGGCACTGAATGCGCCAATCCAGCCAACCAAATTCGGCGTGTTCCGCATGTAAGGGGTGACAAAATGACATATCAATTTTTACAGCTCGAACAGCAGGATCAGGTCGCAACGGTTTGGATTAACCGTGCCGAACTGCACAATGCTTTTAATACCCAGGTGATTGAAGAATTGCATGCCTGCTTCCAGTCTTTAAATAGCCGTGATGATGTGCGCGTGGTGATTCTGGCGGGTCGTGGCAAAAGTTTTTCTGCCGGTGCTGACCTGAACTGGATGAAACAGGCCGGTCAGGCATCACAGGCAGACAATGAGGCGGATGCGCTCAAACTGGCGAAAATGCTGCAAAGTCTGGCAACCTTGAAACAGCCGACCATTGCCCGGGTACATGGTATTGCATTTGGCGGCGGCATGGGTCTGGCTTCGGCCTGTGATATTTGCGTGGCCAGTACCGATGCCAAGTTTGCGACGTCGGAAGTACGTTTAGGTCTGGCACCTTCGACCATCAGCCCGTATGTAATTCGTGCAATTGGTACACGTCAAGCTTCACGTTATTTCCTGACTGCCGAGCGGATTACTGCTGAACAGGCCAAAAGCATTGGTCTTGCGCATGAAGTCACTACACCAGAACAGCTCGACAGCAAAATTGATGAAATTGTGGAAGCACTTTTACTTGGTGGTCCTGCCGCACAGAGCGCATCGAAACAGTTGATTCAACTGGTTGACCAACAGGTATTGACCGAAGATTTACTGCTTAAAACAGCACAGCATATTGCCCATATTCGCCAGGGAGATGAGGCGAAAAATGGACTGAATGCATTTTTGAACAAACAAAGCCCGGCTTGGATCAAGACCACGGCATAACAACGAGAAGGATCCTACAATGTTTGAGAAGATTTTAATTGCCAACCGTGGTGAAATTGCCTGCCGTGTGATTCGTACAGCGAAGAAATTAGGAATTGCCACCGTTGCCGTCTATTCCGATGCTGATGCGCAGGCACAACATGTGAAACTGGCCGATGAAGCGATCTATATTGGTGAATCGCCAGCAGCACAAAGTTATTTGCAGATTGAACGTATTATTCAGGCAGCCAAAAGCACGGGTGCCCAGGCGATTCATCCGGGTTATGGTTTTTTGTCTGAAAATGACCAGTTCGCCCTGGCCTGTCAGGATAATAATATTGTGTTTATTGGTCCGCCAGTCGATGCCATTCTGGCAATGGGACTGAAAGCCACATCTAAAGCATTGATGGAAAAAGCCGGTGTACCTTTGACCCCCGGCTATCATGGTACCAATCAGGATGCCGACTTTCTGAAACAGCAGGCCGACAGCATTGGCTATCCGGTACTGATCAAGGCCAGTGCTGGCGGTGGCGGTAAAGGCATGCGTCTGGTGGAACGCAGCGAAGATTTCCTGAGTTCACTGGCTTCATGTAAAAGCGAAGCACGTTCAAGTTTTGGCAATGAAGACGTTCTGATTGAACGTTATGTGATTCAGCCACGTCATATTGAAGTGCAGGTGTTTGGTGATACGCATGGCAATTATGTGCATCTGTTCGAACGCGATTGCTCGGTACAGCGTCGTCACCAGAAAGTGCTGGAAGAAGCGCCTGCACCGAAAATGCCGGAAGACAAACTGGAGGCGATGCGTCAGGCGGCAATCGATGCTGCGCGTGCAGTAAATTATGTCGGTGCCGGTACAGTCGAGTTTATCGTGGAGCAAGACGGCACAGCTTACTTCATGGAAATGAACACCCGTCTTCAGGTTGAACATCCTGTCACTGAAATGATTACCGGACAGGATCTGGTGGAATGGCAACTGCGCGTGGCCTTTGGTGAACCTTTACCGAAGCAGCAGCATGAATTGCAGATTCATGGACATGCACTCGAAGCCCGTGTTTATGCCGAAGAACCGGAAAAAGGCTTTATTCCTGCGATTGGTCAGATCAGCTACCTGCATTATCCGGAGCAAAATGACCATGTCCGCGTTGATAGTGGCATTGTCGAAGGCGATGAAATCAGCACCTATTATGATCCGATGATTGCCAAACTAATTGTCTGGGGCAAAAACCGTGAAGCAGCCCTAACCCAGATGCACCATGCACTGGGTCAGTTCCATGTGGATGGTCTGGGTAACAATATTGCCTTTCTAGATCGCCTGGTGCTGTGCGACTCATTCAAAAATGCATATTTAGATACTGGCCTGATTCAGCGTGAAGAAGAATTCTTACTCAAACCTTCTGCGGATATCAGTGCCGAACTGGTGGTCAGTGCTGCACTGATTGAACTTCTGTCACGTCAAGCACAGAATCCCATTCCAAGCAATCCGGTATGGCAGCAGCAAGCATTCTGGCGCTTAAACCAGCAAAATAGTCATACAGTGCAATTACAACGCAATGACATCAAACTAAAAGTTCAGTTCAATACTCAGGATCAAGGTTTTGTCGCCAGCTATAACGGTCAGCAAATTCAGATTCAGGGTCAACTCGTCGATGCCCATACTTTAGCCTTGCAACTGGCGGGTAAACAGCAAAAACTGGCTTTTAGCCAGAGTGAGCAAGGCATTACCCTGTTCCAGAATGGTCAAAGCTATAAGTTTAATTACTTGAAGTCTGATTTTAATAATCAGGATGAACAAGGCACGGAAAATAACCTGATCGCACCAATGCCAGGTGTCATTACCCAGGTGCTCGTGGCAGCCAATGACAAAGTCAAAAAAGATGATGTGCTGATGACGCTGGAAGCCATGAAGATCGAATACTCGATTCGCGCACCGCATGACGGCATCATCGCAAGCTCATATTTTCAGAAGGGTGATCAGGTTAAAGCCGGTGATGAACTGGTCGAGTTCCAGCCTCTGGCGGAGGAAGTGGCATGACGGATTTTGTCAAAATCGTAGAGGTCGGGCCACGCGATGGCCTGCAAAATGAAAAAATACCTTTGACATTGGATGACCGGAAAAACCTGATTCTGGACCTGATGAAAACCGGTCTGCAGTCCATCGAAGTCGGCTCCTGCGTTTCAGCCAAATGGGTACCGCAAATGGCAGACAGTGATGTGCTCTTTGCCAGCCTACCCCAAGATCCGAATATTCAGTTCAGTTTATTAACCCCAAACATGAAAGGTTTTGAATCGGCACTGGCTGTGGGTTGCAAGGAAGTGGCGGTATTTACTGCAGCTTCTGAAAGCTTTACCCGCAAAAACATCAACTGCTCGATTGATGAAAGCTTCGAGAAGTTTGCCGATGTCATGGCAGCAGCCAAAGCCAATGATATTAAGGTACGTGGCTATGTTTCCTGCATGGTGGACTGTCCTTATGAAGGTGCCATTGATCCCAAGCAGGTGGTGAAAGTCACGCAGCGTTTGCTGGAGATGGGCTGCTATGAAGTGTCGTTGGGTGAAACCATTGGTACAGCAACACCGGATCGGGTAAGAAATGTCTGGGAGGCTTGTCTGGCTGAACTTGATACTAAAGTTTTGGCAGGTCATTTCCATAATACTTACGGCATGGCCATCGCCAATATCTACCAGTCACTGTTGCAAGGCATTCGGGTCTTTGACTCCTCCATTGCTGGACTGGGTGGCTGTCCTTATGCCCAAGGTGCATCTGGCAATGTCTCGACCGAAGACCTGTATTACCTGCTCTCGAATATGGGCTTTGAAACCGGTATTCAGCTAGATGCACTGATGCAGGCCAGTCGTAATATCAGTGAAGTCTTGCAGCGCAATAATCCATCCAATTATGCCAATGCCTACTGGCAAAAAGCCTGTGCTTAACAATAATCATGCTTGAGCAAAATAAACTTAAGCAACCCATAAGGATATAAACAGCAGATTTAAGTCTGCTGTAATAACAATAGAGGTGACAAGATGTCAAACAAGGTTTATGACAGCGCTCAATCCGCCTTAAAGGATGTGGTGCAAGATGGTCATACTCTGGCTGTCGGTGGTTTCGGCCTATGTGGTATTCCAGAAGCTTTGATCACGGCCCTAAAAGAAACTGGTGCCAAAAATTTGACCTGTATTTCCAATAATGCCGGTGTAGACGGCTTCGGTCTGGGGCTTTTACTGGAAACAAAACAGATTAAAAAAATGATCTCCTCTTATGTCGGTGAAAACAAGGAATTCGAACGTCAATATTTAAATGGCGAACTGGAAGTTGAACTGACCCCACAGGGTACACTGGCAGAAAAATTACGTGCTGGCGGTGCCGGTATTCCGGCTTTTTATACGGCGACGGGTGTCGGAACCGTGATCGCTGAAGGTAAGGATGTCCGTGAATTTAATGGCAAGTCTTACATTCTGGAAGAATCTTTAACAGCTGATGTTGCTCTGGTTAAAGCCTATAAGGCCGATAAAGCCGGCAACCTGATTTTCCGTAAAACCGCCCAGAACTTTAATCCGGTCTGTGCCATGGCCGGCAAAATTACCATTGCTGAAGTCGAAGAGATTGTCGAAATTGGCGTGCTAGATCCGGACGAAATCCATCTTCCGGGAATTTATGTGAACCGGATAGTCCTGAATGCTCAACCGGAAAAACGTATTGAACAGATGACTTTAAAGGCGGAGGCTTGATCATGGCTTGGACACGTAATGAAATGGCGCAGCGCGCGGCACAAGAGCTTGAAGATGGTTTCTACGTCAATCTAGGGATTGGCCTGCCGACGCTAGTCGCGAACTATATTCCGGAAAATATCAATGTCTGGCTGCAGTCGGAAAATGGCCTGCTGGGGATTGGCGAATTTCCAACCGAGGAGACAGTGGATGCCGACCTGATCAATGCCGGTAAACAGACGGTTACCGCGCGTAAAGGTGCTTCATTTTTCTCAAGTGCCGACTCCTTTGCCATGATCCGTGGCGGTCATGTCAATATTGCCATTCTGGGTGCTATGGAAGTGTCCGAAACTGGTGATCTGGCCAACTGGATGATTCCAGGCAAAAAGGTCAAAGGCATGGGCGGTGCCATGGATCTGGTCGCGGGTGTACAAAAGGTCGTGGTCTTGATGGAACACTGCGCCAAAGATGGTACACCTAAGATAGTTCCAGAATGTAGTCTGCCGCTGACCGGCCAGGCTGTGGTGAACCGGATTATTACCGATCTCGGTGTACTGGATGTTACTCCTGATGGAATTCGACTGGTTGAACTGGCACCAGAGGTAAGTTTTGAAGAGATTCAAAAAGTCACGGGGGTAGCGCTACTACGTAACGCTGCCTGATCCAGCCAGCCCTTAAGAATGAAGCATCTTAAGGGCTTTTTTATATATAGATGTTTCATTTCAAAATAATAATCGCAGAATAAATGGATTTTAATCATGCAAACTCAACAAAATATTTTGCAGCGCTTCGCCTTGCGCGTCAGCGACTGGTCTGAAAAATGGTTTCCGGATTCTTATATTTTTGCCCTGCTTGGCGTCATCATTGTGGCGATTGCCGCCATCGGAATTGGTGCACCCGCACAGGATGTCGCGATTTCCTTTGGAGACGGCTTCTGGAGCCTGATTCCCTTTACCTTGCAGATGTGCATGCTGATCGTGGTCGGTTATGTGGTTTCCGTATCTAAGCCTGTCCAGCTTCTGATCCAGAAAATGGCGCGCCTGCCACATTCCGGTCGTGGTGCGATTGTCCTGGTCGCCACGGTCAGCCTGTTAATTTCCCTGATTAACTGGGCCATGAGTACTGTACTGACTGCACTCCTAGTGATTGCACTGGCACAGCGTAAAGAGCTTAACATGGATTACCGCGCTGCTGCGGCTGCCGCGATTATCGGGATGGGTGCGACCTGGGCACTGGGGATCAGTTCTTCAGCTGCACAGTTACAGGCCAATAAAAGCAGTCTGCCTGAACCGATTTATAATCTGACGGGCGTGATTCCATTTACCGAAACCATTTTCCTGCCGCAATCCATGATCATGACGGCGGTACTGATTGTAGCTTCAATTGCGATTGCTTACTGGTCAGCACCTAAAGGGTCTGACATTAAAACCATTGAGCACTTTCCGATTCAGATTGAAGAAGAAAAACCGGAAGTATCTGCCGAAAAAAGACCGGGGGATTGGCTGGAAAATTCACCCATTTTAAGCATTCTGATTGTGATTCTGGGCGCAGTCTGGATGTTTAACGAATTTTCCAAAAGCAATCCGATTCTGGCCATTTCCAGCTTAAATACCTATAACTTTATCTTCCTGATTTTGGGCGTGGCCTTACACGGTACACCGCGAAATTTCCTGAATGCGGTATCCAAAGCCGTACCCGCCATTTCTGGGGTACTGATCCAGTTTCCGCTGTATGGCAGTATTGCCTTTATGATGACCAATGCGCTAAACCCGGCCGATCTGTCATTGTCACATTACATTGCCGAGTTCTTTGTTTCCATTGCCTCGCAGGAAACCTTTGCCATTGTGATGGGCTTATACTCGGCGATTCTGGGTTTCTTTATTCCTTCTGGCGGAGGGAAATGGATTATCGAAGCGCCCTATGTGATGCAGGCTGCGCATGACCTGAAAGTGCATCTGGGCTGGTCGGTACAGATTTATAATGCGGCAGAAGCCTTGCCGAATCTGATTAATCCATTCTTTATGCTTCCGATGTTGGGTATCCTGAAATTAAAAGCCAAAGATGTGATTGGATTTACGGTGACCCAGCTGATTTTCCATCTGCCTTTGGTACTGTTCCTGCTGTGGTTCCTTGGTCGGACATTGACTTATAGCCCGCCGGTATTTTCTTAATTTAAGATAATAAAAAAGGACGAAAATTCGTCCTTTTTTATTTAGGCCGCTCTCTTAATTTCCTGTCTTCTCAACTACACCTTCATCATCTACTTCACGTACAATTCCCGTTTCGGTATTCACGACCTCAAAGGTCACGCGACGATTCTGAAACTGTCCGGCAGGTGTGGCATTGGGTTCAACCGGCTGATCCTCTCCCATGCCAACTGCCTGTAACTGTGCAGGATTGACCCCTTTTCCAACGAGATAACTGGTAATCGCTTGAGCTCGTTGCACAGACAGCACCTTATTTTCTGCTTCACTACCCTGAGCATCGGCATGTCCTGTAACCTTCAGAATGACATGCGGTGCTCGTTGCAATAATGCAGCAGCCTGATCCAGCACCAATTTATTGACCTCGGGAACTTCAGTCGATGCCGTATCAAAATTAATGATCTGTAAATTCAGTGCAGTCGCCACATCCAGCGCTTTAACATTATCGGTCTTGATACTGGCCAAGGCTTGTTCTGCCTCACTATTGGCGGTATTAATCACGTCACTTCTATTGAGCGGCTGCTGGGTCACCACTGTGACATTTTTGGCCAGACTACGAATTTGTGCTGCCAGACGCTCGGCCTCTGCATTGGTTGCTGCACGCACTGAAACCTGATTGCCAATCCAGTCCAGTGACACATTTGGCATTCCCTGAATGGTTCTCAAAACAGTCGGAATAGTATCTTGATCGGTGAATTCTGAATGATAAACCTCACTGCTCAGCGCGCCACAGCCAATATTATAATTAAAGATCTGTTTAATCTCGTTTTGTAGAATTTCCATATACTGCGGATTATTCAGCTGTAATTGGCAACTGACAATTTCGCCATTGCTGCCGGTACTTAATCGCAAGGATGCAGGCTGAGCTGCGGCAACTTCGCTCGTTGCCTGGGTATTTGAATCTTCAACCTCATCCTGCATGCAGCTACGAACCAGAAACAGGATCAAACCCGCTAAGATCAGAAAAATAATAAACGGCCATAAAAAGCCGGTTTTTCTCTCTTCCTGAACAATGATGGTCTGCTCCGCCAATACAGGTTCCTGATTTAAATTCTGCCCTGCCAAGGGTGAAACTCCAAGCGCTGCCAGAATAGGGCCAGCCCAGACGGGTAATGCGCGCTGAATCGAATCGGCGTGGGTTTCCAGCAAATGGCTAATCGCTTCCGGACTTGAAGCACCCGCTTCGGTCTGTAAAAAATTCATAGTCGGTACAATTGACCGGTTCAAGGTATGCTCTATTTCATCTTGCGGCGCGCTCTGATCGAGTTGATTTAGAAACTGCTGCTTGAGTGCCGGGTTTGCATTGAATAATTCATGAATTTTTGGATTAAGTTGCTGACCAAGATTCTCGATCCAGGCGGGACGTGAACGTAATATACTTAAAAATATGGGATAGAATTGAGCCAAAGCTTGATCTTTGGCAAATAAATGCTCGGTTTCACCTTGAAGCACAATCGCCGTAACATCGCTTTTTAAGCGTTCTATAAAGTCTATATTCATAATCGTCACCATTCTTTTGATTTTTCTAATGTTTAATATTTAATCAGTGTAACGATCCCCATTTTTTTAAAATGTAAATAATTGTATGAATATCATAAAGTTTCACTATTTTTATTGAGTACTCATTTTACCAACACAAAATTTAAAAAATAAAAAAAGCCAGCCGAAGCTGACTTTTATAAAATTGGGATCACTTAAGCAGCAAAAGTTTGAACCACTTTACCCAGCACTTTTTGATTAATTAACGGGGTATTTTTACCTTGTGACACGATACTTTCTTTATTCAGGGTCCATTCCAGTTCCGGATCTAGCAACACCCAGCCTGATTCATTTATCCATCGATCTGCCATTTGTGCAACACGTGCCGGAGCTAAGGTCACTTTTTCCACCCATTCCAGTGGAGTCAACAATCCCTCACGAATCAGTTGCAGACCAAAAGGTACATAGGTATCAAAAGCAGTGAAACCTGGCTGCGTTTCAGCAAACGGCGCCATTTTCGCAGAGCTGCTTAGTGGTTCATGATGGGTACAGATCGCATCAATCACGCCTGATTTCACACCTTGGCGCAATAATTCTTTGTCCTGTTCAGAACGAAGCGGCGGACGTACATGTGCCAGTGAATTAAATCCATCAATCAAATGATCGGTCAGATGTAACTGATGCATGGCCACATCACAGGTCACCGGCAAGCCTTTTTCCTTGGCAATACGGATCAATTCGACTGATGCACCGCAAGACAACAGACCAAAGTGTGCTCGTACTTTGGTTGATTCAATCATCAACAGATATTTGGCAATCGCCACGGTTTCAGCCAGTGCCGGAATCATCGGCAAGCCTTGACGTGAAGCAATAAAGCCTTCATGTACACAGCCGTCTTTGGCAATTTGTGGTTCTTCTGCATAGAACACCACCGTCAGGTCTAAACCTGCAGCATATTCAAGGGTACGCAGTACCACATCATCATTGGCAAACGACGCACTGGCATTGGAGACGGCAGTACAACCACCCTTTTTCAAGCCCGCCATATTTGCCGGTTGTTGACCATTTAAGCCTTGGGTTTGTGCACCAATCACTTGAAGATATATCCCACCATCCAGCATGGCTTTTTCAACCAGGCCGTGAATCAGTGCGCCATTATCTTGTACGATTGGTTTTGAATCGGGTGGCGTAAATACGTGCAAAATGCCATTTTCACGTGCCGCTTTTCCTTCAGACTTAAGCGTACCATGTTGCTGTTGACCTGGTTCACGTAAACGCGCACACAAATCGACCATGGTTGGCATTAACCATTTGCCTTGACCATCTATCGTTTCAGAGACATCCGCTGTTTCTGCAACGAATTTGCCATTTTCCAGATACACAGTCTGGATAGAATTAGTGTTTTGGATTGGATCAAGAACACGGACATTTTCAATTTTTACAATAGTCATGACTTATTCCTTAACCCGCAATCGCTTCAATCAAACCTTGTTCTTGTAACTGGCCTTGCATCGATAAAGCCAACACCGCCATACGCACTGCAATGCCATTGGTCACCTGCTTCAAAATCACAGATTGCGGACCATCCGCAATACTTGAGTCGATTTCAACGCCGCGGTTCATTGGTCCCGGATGCATCACGATACAATCCGGTTTGGCCATGGCAAGACGTTCTTTATTCAAGCCATACATTTTGTAGAACTCAGCTTGCGAGGCCAGTGCCGGAGAATCAATCCGCTCGTTTTGAATACGTAAGGTAATGATCACGTCGCAGTCTTTGATGCCGTCTTCCATATTGTTAAATAGACGAACACCATCGCCATATTCTTCAAAGCCTAATGGCAGCAAGGTATTCGGTGCAATCACCCGGATATCCTGACAGCCTAAAGTTTGCAAGGCGGCTACATCTGAACGCGCGACACGT
The DNA here is from genome assembly GCF_013417155.1 of Acinetobacter sp. YH16052. Lineage (GTDB taxonomy): Bacteria > Pseudomonadota > Gammaproteobacteria > Pseudomonadales > Moraxellaceae > Acinetobacter. The sequence continues at coordinate 49,702 of NZ_VPEO01000017.1, forward strand.
GAATGCTTGATATCGCCAATAATGGCAATCGACATTTCTTCGAATTTTTTATTGGTTTCGCGGCGAATGGTCAGCATGTCCAGCATCGCTTGAGTCGGATGCGCATGACGGCCATCACCGGCATTAATAATTGCCACTGTTGGACAGACATCCTTGGCAATAAAATGCGCTGCCCCTGAAGATGAATGACGCACCACGAAAATATCGGCCGCCATGGCTTCCAGATTCCATAAGGTGTCACGCAGGGTTTCACCTTTGGAAGTACTCGAACGGGCAATATCGATATTGAGAACGTTGGCAGAAAGGCGCTTGGCAGCGGCTTCAAAGGTGGTGCGGGTACGGGTTGAATTTTCGAAGAACAGGTTCATCACCGTTTTGCCTTCGAGCAAATTATTGGTGATCAGCTGATTTTGGTCATTAAAAAAGGACTGTGCAGTGTCCAATATTTTTGTCAGGGTTTCTTTAGAAAGACCTTCGATGGTCAAGAAGTGTTTTAGATTACCTTCTTTATTGAGTTGAATCTGGCTCGGTGTATGCAATGCCGCCAAGTGCATGAGAGATTCCTTATGCGTTAAGTCAACATATTATACAGAGATTGGCGAATTTTTATAGTTGGCCATGCTGCTACTTGTACAAAAAGCATCTGAACAATAAAAATAAAAAATCAGATTCCTTTGTATTTTTTCAATAAGATAATTTAACCCGATTTGCATCTTGCTGATTTTAAGTACAAAACCAACGGGCGCTTCAGTCTGGAGCATTCACACCCATCTCAGGTTTAACGCAGTGCACCAATATAACGATGTGACACCTGTGCACGATAGATATCGTCTTCATCCGGTTCGACCGAGATCAGCCCTTCCTGCTGGCTTGGGTGTGCAGATTCTGTTGGTGAATCTTGTGCTGTTTCCGAAATCTCCAGTACCATTTTCAGGCGCTGGATCAGATGATTCAAATCTGGGTCTTGAGTCTGCTCTGCCAGTTGAATCACATGCCGGGCATAATCCAGGTTCTCTGCCAGATAAATTGCATCAATCACCCGACCTGAAACACGTCGTAAACGCGCATAGATTAAAGTGGCCACTGAAAAAGCGTCATGGTTGCGTAACTGATTCTCTAACATCTTAACCCCCATTATAAAATTGAAAAATCAGGCAGCCATCGCTCCCCATCGACTGACCGCCTGATTTGCCATGTATAGAGCAAAATGCATACCAGTTCCTCAATTTATAGTGTGAATATTATTTTTCTCTATCACATGCCACGGCCTTTCAGAGAATTTCAAAAGCTTTCAATATAAAAATACGGTAAACTTAGCGCAGTTTTTTATTTATCTTTTTTGGTCTCTCTATTATATGAATACCTCTCCACGTTTAAGCAATTATTGGGTCACCTGTGCCGATGGTCTGGAAACCTTATTAGAAGAAGAAATACAAGGCTTAGGTGTTCAGAATATTGAGCGTTTTCCAGGCCGTTTAACCTTTAAAGGTACACTGGAAAATGCTTATCGTATCTGCATGTGGTCACGTCTGGCTTCACGTGTCTTGATGCCGATCCACACGCATGAAATTGAATTTTCTCATGATGCCCGTGATGTGGCAGAAGAACTCTATGAAGGGGCTCTCAGCTTTGACTGGTCGCTGATTTTTGCACCACAAAGTACCTTTGCGATTCGTTTGCATGTCGAACGTGATATCAAGGTCAATACCCAGTTTGCGACTTTACGTGCCAAAGATGGTGTCGTAGATTCCTTTATGGAAGCCGTAGGCAAACGTCCAAGCATTGATACCAAACAGCCTGAAATTACCATGTATATTCTGGCAGGCAAGAAAGAACATACTTACTGCCTGGACCTGTCTGGCGACTCTTTGCATAAACGCGGTTATCGCCGCTTTATGACTGACGCCCCAATCAAGGAAAACCTGGCCGCTGCGATTCTGCAAAAAGGTGGTTTAAAAGCGTTAAATCCGGACATCATTGTCGATCCAATGTGTGGTTCAGGAACATTCATTATTGAATCACTGATGATCCTGACCGACCGTGCGCCTGGCCTGGTACGCCGTTTCGGTTTTAATGGCTGGAATGGTCATGACCATGAACTCTGGATGAGCATCAAGGCAGAAGCTGCTGAACGCCACCAAGCCGCAATGGAAAATCCATTACCGCAATTCTATGCCTTCGATGCAGACTGGGAAGCTGTGAAAGCCACCAGACAAAATATTATCGCGGCGGGTTTTGAATCCGCACTCGACAATATCATGATCGAAGAACGGACTTTAAATGACTGGCCTGATTTCCATGCAGAAGGCAAGAAAGTATTCTTCGTGACCAACCCGCCTTATGGCGAACGTCTCGGTGATAAAGCCCAGAACCGTTCTTTATACCTCGGTTTATCAGCTTTATTGCAAAAGAATTTCCCGAATCAAAAAGCGGCTGTGATTGCCTCACAAGTGGAACAGGCCGATGTGCTGGCCTTTAATGATCCGCAAATCCTGCGTTTGATGAATGGTAAATTGCCGATCTATATCCGCTTCGGTACGGTTAAACCGGCCGCTGTGGTACGTCCATTCCTAGAAAGCTGGCAGCCTCAGCAGTTTGAGCCGATTGAAGGTGCGATGGAGTTTGCCAACCGTCTGACCAAAAACATGCAAGCTCTAAAAAAATGGGCAGTCAAGGAACAGATCCATTGTTTACGTCTCTATGATGCAGATTTACCTGACTTTAACGTCGCAGTAGATTTGTATGGCGAGCGTTTGCATGTACAAGAATATGCGCCACCTAAAACCATTGATCCGGAAAAAGCCAAGAAACGTTTTAACCTGGCACTACAAGCGATTCGTGCAGTAACAGGTCTGGGTCGTGATGCGATCTTTATCAAAACGCGTGCGCGTCAGGAAGGTAAAAACCAGTACACCAAACAAAGTACAGCATCCAAGCGTTTTATCGTACAGGAAGGCAAGGCCAAGATTCTGGTCAACCTGACCGATTACCTGGATACCGGTCTGTTCCTGGACCACCGTCAAATGCGTTTACGTATTGCACGTGAAGCCAAAGGCAAACACTTCCTGAACCTGTACAGCTATACCTCAACCGCAAGTTTACATGCTGCCTTGGGCGGTGCTGCAAGCACGACCAGCGTCGATCTGTCGAATACTTATTTGAACTGGTCAAAAGAAAACTTTGTCTTGAACGGCCTAACCGTAGATCATGCAGATGAACAGCATCAGTTCTTTGCCTCTGACTGTTTCGAATGGCTGAAAGAAGGTCATGAGCAATATGAGCTGATCTTCATTGATCCACCAACATTCTCGAACTCGAAGAAATTCTACGGGACTTTTGACGTACAGCGTGACCATTTATCCCTGTTAAAACGTGCCATGAACCGCTTAACGACTGATGGTACTTTGTATTTCTCAAATAACTATCGTGGTTTTGAGATGGATGAAGAAATTCTGGCGTTCTTTGATGTTGAAGAAATTACCCAGGAAACCATTGGACCTGACTTCAAGCGGAATCAAAAGATTCACCGTGCCTGGAAAATCCGTCATCCGCAAGTGTAATTTGATGATGAATTAACTGTCTTTATCACGATTGATATCTTCTTTATTTTCCCTGAGCTGATTTTTAAGCCATGCTTTAAAGCTCGCCGCAACAAGAATACAAAAGTGTTGCAATGCTCGAAGTTTAAAATAAGATTAAAAAAAACCCAGCCTAGGCTGGGTTTTTTGTTGCAAGGAGAAGCGGTTTAGTTAAGTTTCATTTTTTCAAAGATTAACTCACCTGCTTCAGCTTTCACCAGAATGGTATCGCCCGGCTGGAATTCTCCGCCCAGGATTTTCTGCGCCAGACCATTTTCAATCCGCTGCTGGATTGCACGTTTCAGTGGACGTGCTCCATACAATGGATCAAAACCGGCCTCGATCAGCTGATCGAAAGCGCTGTCATCTACCGACAAGCGCATATCGCGTTCTGCCAGACGTTGACGTAAACGGTCCAACTGGATATCGGCAATACCGCGAATCTGGTCTTTTTCCAGCGCATGGAACACTACCAGTTCATCAATACGGTTGATAAATTCCGGACGGAAATGTTCCGATACCGCATTCATCACCACCGTACGGACTTCTTCTTTAGTGGCATTACCGCCCAATTCACGTACATCCTGCGAACCCAGGTTCGAAGTCATGACGATCACAGAGTTTTTAAAGTCCACTACCCGGCCTTGCGAGTCAGTTAAACGGCCATCATCCAGTACCTGTAGCAAGATGTTAAATACGTCCGGATGCGCTTTTTCGACTTCATCAAACAAGATCACACTATACGGTTTACGACGTACGGCTTCAGTAAGCACCCCACCTTCTTCATAACCGACATAGCCCGGAGGCGCACCAACCAAACGGCTGACCGAATGTTTTTCCATAAATTCTGACATATCGATACGCACCATGGCATCGTCGCTGTCAAACAGGAAATTCGCCAAGGCTTTGGTCAATTCTGTTTTACCGACACCCGTTGGCCCCAGGAACAGGAATGACCCACTTGGACGGTTCGGATCTGACAGACCGGCACGTGAACGGCGTACTGCATTGGATACCGCCACCACGGCTTCATCTTGCCCTACTACACGGTTATGCAGGAATTCTTCCATATGTAGCAATTTGTCACGCTCGCCTTGCAGCATTTTCGCAACCGGAATACCGGTCGCAGCACTCACTACTTCAGCAATTTCATTGTCGGTGACTTTGTTACGCAGCAATTTTGGCGTTGCGCTTTCATCGGCTTTTTCAGCCAGTTCAAGCTGCTTTTGCAACTCTGGTATCACGCCATATTGCAAACGCGCGGCCTCGCCCAGATCACCTTCACGTTGCGCTTTTTCAAGTGCTGTACGTGCCTGATCCAGTTTGATCTGTACGTCTTTATTGCCTTCGACCAGCGCTTTATCTGCACGCCAGACTTCTTCCAGGTCATGATACTCTTTTTCAACTGTGGCGATCTGATCGGACAAGTATTGAATCTCAGCTTTGGCACCTGAGTCTTCATCTTTTTTCACCGCTTCCAGCTGCATTTTTAACTGAATCAGACGGCGTTCCAGTTTATCCAGTGCTTCTGGTTTAGAATCGAGTTCCATTTTGATGCGCGATGCTGCTTCATCAATCAGGTCAATAGCTTTATCCGGCAACTGACGGTCGGTGATATAACGATGTGACATTTTCGCCGCCGCAATAATCGCGGAATCCAGAATCTGTACCCCGTGATGGGTGGCATAGCGATCTTTCAGACCACGCAGAATCGCAATGGTATCTTCCACGCTTGGCTCATCGACCAGTACTTTCTGGAAACGACGTTCCAGCGCTGCATCTTTTTCAATATACTGACGATATTCATCCAGTGTGGTCGCACCGACACAGCGCAGCTCGCCACGGGCCAACGCAGGTTTCAGCATGTTACCGGCATCCATCGCGCCATCACCTTTACCGGCACCCACCAGCGTATGCAACTCGTCGATAAACAGGATGATTTCGCCTTCATGTTTGGCAATATCTTTCAGAACGGCTTTTAAGCGTTCTTCAAACTCACCACGGTATTTGGCACCGGCCAGCAAAGAACCCAGATCAAGTGATAAAACACGTTTACCTTTGAGTCCTTCAGGCACTTCACCATTAATAATCCGCTGCGCCAGACCTTCGACGATTGCAGTTTTACCGACCCCTGGCTCACCGATGAGTACCGGGTTATTTTTGGTACGGCGTGATAAGACCTGAATGGTACGGCGGATTTCATCATCACGGCCAATCACAGGATCAAGCTTGCCTGCCAACGCACGTTCAGTTAAATCAATGGTGTACTTATTCAGTGAATCACGCTGATCTTCATGATTATTGCTCATGACTTTTTCATCGCCTCGAAATTGATTAATCACTTGGCCTAAAGTCTCTGCCTTTACGCCAATACTATTTAATAAGGTTTTGGTATTTCCGGTTTCTGCCAGCGCCAACAGCACCCAATCCGTAGATAAAAACTCATCTCCGGCTTTTTGCGCAAAGCTGTCTGCCAGATGCAATACTTTTGCCGCTTCAGGACTGAGGTTGATATCTGCTGATGGATTGGTCAGGGTTGCCGCATTGCTCAATGCTGTTTGCAGCTTGGTTTGTAGCTCACGCAGATTAGCACCGGCCTGTTGCAGCAGGCTGACATTGGATGCTTCATCCATCAAGGTGGCCAAGATATGGATCCCATCAATGGAGGTATGATCCTTACTCATGGCCAGCGATTGTGCATCGGAAAGGGTTTGCTGCAGGCGATTGGTAAATTTTTCAAAACGCATTCTTGTTATTCCTCACAACAAATTTTCTACTTGATGGATATATGGGTGCACTTGATAAAATTTCAAATCATTTTTATATATTTTTCAAAAACTTAATTTATATTAGAAGACAAATATCAGTAATAATATTGGTATATATAAAGCAGATTTCAAGAGCGCCAAATAGAATTTTTATCTGCTTGTTCAGATGACCTGTATTGAATTTCCTTTCTGATCAATGAAGACGACTTAAATGTGTCGCATCCGTTCCAGAACATCGATTACTTGGCTGAATCCTTGCGGCGTTTGGATCAGCCTACGTGGTAACTGATCATCTAGAGAGCGATTGGGTGAATTGATAAAAAGGCGCATTACTTCAAAATCGCCACCAGCAAGCTTAAACAATTGCTGATAATAAAGCGAGTGCCTGTTTTCCTTCACTCGTATGCGGAGCTAAATCATCCATTTGCACAAGCGATAATACCTCTTGCTCCGGGACGCCGAGAATGGCAGCAAGTTCCGATTGCGTAAGCTGTAATTGCTCGGCTATTCGACTCGTGGCTTTCACTAATACTGTAGTTGGTAATGTCGTGGCTTCTGGATTCATTTTTTAAAGCTCATCTTCTTATGTTCATTTGATTATGCCGTTTTTAATTTCTGACATCTAGGTTGTGTGGACTCAACTTTGTTAATTCTTAAAATAAAAACACCCTCATAGGAGGGTGCATTTCAATCAGCACAAAGTTAAGGTGCAGGGTTCGGCTGCTGACGGTGAATATCTTCAATAGCTTTAAGAATTTCTTCTGATAGATCGATTTCAAATGCCTGAATATTTTCTTTCAGCTGATCCAGATTGGTCGCACCGATAATGGTACTGGTCACAAAGAACTGCTGCTTGATAAAGGCCAAAGCCAATTGGATAAGACTTAAGCCATGCTGTTCTGCCAGCTGGGCATATTGCTCGGTTGCCCATTCACTTTGCGGATTGCTATAACGGCTAAAGCGGGAGAACAGTGTTACACGCGCATTGGCAGGACGTGCACCATGCCGGAATTTACCGGTCAGATAACCAAATGCCAAAGGTGAATACGCCAACAAGCCCACACCTTCATAATGGGCAATTTCTGACATGCCAATTTCATAAGTACGGTTCAGCAGGTTATATGGGTTTTGTACACTGACAAATTTGGACAAACCTAATTTCTCTGCGAGGTGCAGAAATTTCATCGTGCCCCACGGGGTTTCATTGGAAAGACCAATATAACGGATACGGCCTTTTTTAATTTCATCCTGCAAGGCAGTCAGGGTTTCTTCCAGATCCGTTACGGCACGGTCTTCTGCCGCTTCAGCATTGCCATAACCCAGCTTGCCAAAGAAATTGGTTGGGCGTTGCGGCCAGTGTAACTGATACAGATCAATATAATCCGTTTGTAGGCGTGACAATGACTGGTCAATTGCTGCTGAAATTTCATCGGCAACGAAACGGGTTTTACCATCCCGGATATGGCTACCACCTTGCGAGGGTCCGGCAATTTTTGAGGCTAAAAAAAGTTTGTCACGGCCACCACGGGCAGCGATCCAGTTCCCGATAATACGCTCGGTAGCACCCTGCGTTTCAGGTTTTGGCGGTACCGGGTACATTTCCGCAGTATCCCAGAAATACACTCCCTGATCTAAAGCATAATCCAGTTGCTGAAAAGCCTGTTCTTGTGTGTTCTGCTCACCAAAGGTCATGGTGCCCAAACAAATTTCTGGCAAAAAAATGCCGGTATCCGCCAATGGTCTGAATTGCATAAAAACATCCTGTGAATTTTATTCAGTGAATTGAGATCAAGTGGGCTATAGCCTATCGGAATTATAAGGGAGACTTAAATCATCTTTTCTAAGAAGCTTGTTCTAAATTTTTATGTATTGAGTAATGACGCATAAAAAAAGCAAATCCGAAGATTTGCTTTTTAATATCTGGATTATTCGTCTATAGCACCATCTGCCACTGCTTCAGATGCTTCTTCTAATGAAGCATCAAAGATCAGGATGGCTTTACCATCGGTTTCGATCATGCCCTGCTCTTCCAGGGTTTTTAGTACACGTCCGACCATTTCGCGGGAACAGCCAACAATGCGACCAATTTCCTGACGGGTAATACGAATCTGACGGCCATTCGGCAAAATCATCGCTTCTGGCTGTGAAGACAGGTCGATCAGACAACGTGCAATGCGGCCTGAAACATCAATAAATGCCAGATCAGTGACTTTACGTGTGGTATTTTTCAAACGACGTACTAATTGAGCAAATACCGCATAGCTCAGATCAGGATATTGCTTGCTGATTTCGTGAAAGTTTTCATAGGTAATTTCGGCAATTTCACACACATCACGCGTACGAACTTCCGCAGTACGTTGTGGATTAACCTCGAATAGACCCATTTCCCCAAAGAAGTCACCCGCATTTAAATAAGCCACGACAATTTCACGATCATCATCTTCACGAAGAATGATAGATACAGACCCCTTCAGAATTAAATATAAAGATTTAGATTCTGATCCTGCATCAATGATCGTGGTACGTTTTGGATAACGATTAATATATGCACGTTTTAACAGTGCTTTCACGGATTCTGGTAATTGCCCCGGAGAAAGCGCATCAGTGCTTAATTGTGAAAAGTTTGAAGTCATGCTAACAGTTCCGATTATGGATAATTTATAGATCGCACAAGACCTAATGTGAACTTGTCACACAGTGGGATTGAAATTCCGTATCAACCCAATTTATGTTAGTGTACAGTTACTTGACAAATTTATAGCTTTTTTTAGGTAGTTGCAATGCAAACAAGCGTTCATTGGTTAGAGAATGTTGCTTTTGAAGCAAAAACTCAAAGTGGTCATAGCCTTATCATGGATGGTTCAGCTGAATACGGTGGTGAAAACCGTGGTCCCCGTCCTATGGAACTGCTTTTAACGGGTCTGGGCGGTTGTGCGTCTTTTGATATTGTTACCATTTTAAAGAAGGCTCGTCAGGATATTACCGATGTACGCTGCGAATTAAAGGCTGAACGTGCAGATACAATTCCGGCAGTATTCACGAAAATTCACTTGCATTTTGTAGTGACCGGCAAAGCGATTAAAGAGAAACAGGTCGCAAAAGCCGTAGAACTTTCTGCTGAAAAATATTGCTCTGCCAGCAAAATGCTGTCTGATGGCGGTGTTGAAATCACCCATGATTATGAAATAATCGAAGCAGAATAAAATCTAGATTCTGTAAAAAAAGCGGCTGGAAAAGCTGCTTTTTTTGTATCAGAAAATTGCCTTTTCTCAGAACCGCTGAACTGAATACTGATTGCCATCTTCAAAGCTCAAGATATTTTCTGGAAATCTTAAGGCGCCGAGTCGATGTCTGAACGCGACACCCTGTTGACGATCGAGATAGCGTTTACCCACTGAATAATCCACACAAAATACGTTTTGTTGCTGTCCATACCATTGCAGTGCATCGATCGATTTGAGTAAACCGGTTTTTTCTTCAGTAGATTTAAAGTTCCGCCAATAATGTCCAGTAATGACTGGAATTTGGTCGGTATAGCTGTCCCACCATGGCACGCGGTCGATCATCCGCCACCTTCCACCGGCATAAATCGGTTCTAAGGCGATTTTTTCCGCACCAGAAGTAATGACCCGAATCGGATTGTGCATTTGCTCACGTAGCTCTTTTTCTGCGAGATGTTGCAATAAAGGTAAAGTTGCAGCCGGGTCTTTGAACTGGTGTTGGTAGCGTTGCTGCTCTATCTCGATGAATTCATTAATACCTAAGGCTTGCAGATCCAGCGCTGTATGTTGAACGAAATCAGCATAGGCTTCGCCAAGCGAAGTAAAACCAGAATTGCGTAATTGATCAATTGATCCTTGATGCCAACAGGCATGTACAACACGCAGCTGCTCCGACTCCAAGGCCAACGGTAAGCTATTTAAAAAATCCAGAATCCATTGTCGATCTTTGATTGAGGCTTGGATCGAATCAAAAGGTTTCAGATCATCCTGATGCGGTGAACCAAAAAACCAGCCATTGCCTTCCCGCAAAGTATCGGTCAATAGGTTCAATTCATGATTACCCATCACACATTGTGCATAGCCTTCATCTACCAACTGCTTAACCTTTTTGATCACCGCAACACTGTCTTGCCCCCGGTCACATAGATCACCAACAAAAATCAGTTTACGCTGTTCAGGATGATGACCATTCCGGTCATAGCCTAATACTTGGATCAGTTGTTCCAGCGCGGCAATCTCACCATGAATATCCCCTATGATATCCACGGGGCCAGTGAAAGCCTGCTGTATAAATGAGTACTTCATTTATGCATCCTGAATTAAGTCTAAAACAGAATATATCCCTAATAAGTATCCTTTAAATTTATGTAGATCTGAATACAGAATGAATCATCATTTAAATAATTTAACCCGAATCACGGATAAGAAATTGACTTGAAAAATAAGAGGACTAGAGCCATCAGTTGAGTTACCAAACCAAACTCACAACTCTAGTCCTGATGTTCAATAGTACCGATTCTGCTTAATTGATGATTTCTTTCTTAAATTTGAAGCAACTTATTGGAAGTTCCTCAAACAAAGTCATCATTCTCTAAGAATCAGAAATGCTCAGCTCACAATTTCAGAAATCTGCTTTATCACCATTTGGTACAAATGTTCTCATTTCAATAATTTCAAAGCCTTTTTTACATGGCTAAAGCTGGATAAAAGCTTTTTATTTAAGCACTTGCCTTGCTGCCAACGCATGATTCACTTGATCAATAGGCATGAATTAGCACTACATGCCCTGTATGTAGCTTTGATGAAAGGCAAAGATAAACAATACTTATAGATTGATTCAACAACGCTACCTGTTTGTAAAAATCAACGTATTCAATGGCATAAATCATTAGCCCAAATCGCATCACGTGGCAAAAGTTCTATGGGTTGGTTTTATGGCTGTAAATTACATATCGTGATGAACCAATTTGGTGAAATTAGTTGTTCTGCTTTATCGAATGGACATGTTGCTGACATAAAAATGGTTGAGCAATTGGTTGATGGTTTTGCATCGCTTCAAACAGTTCATTTACGCTGACTTCCTGAATCCGGCTTTTTGCATTCTGGATCAATTGCTCTGCAGTTTTCATCATTTTCATTCTTCCTCGGCCATTAAAATTATATTTTGTATAAACGATGCTCAGGTAGATTGAAAGCGTTTGAGTTTAAATTTCCAACTGGCTATTTAGCCCATGAGCGCTGAATAGATTAAATACATCGCCACCCCAACCACGGTAGTGGCAAATATTTTCTGTACCTTGTTAGTGTCAATCCGCTGCATCAGACTGCGTCCAATTAACATCCCGACAATACAGGCCAGGACAAAGGTCAGCGTAACCGAAACAGGATATTGAAAGCCATCCAGCACGTGTGCAGAAATACTGACCCCACCAATCAGGAAAATAATCATCAGGGAAGTCGCAACGATACTGCGCATATCAAGGTCGGTGAATTTACGCAGAGCTGGAACAATTACAAAACCACCCCCCGCCCCCAACAGACCGGTTAATAAACCTGCCACAACACCAATACCTGCTAGGAACGAAGCAGTTTTGACATTCCAGATCAGACGACCGGTCGATTGATTGACCTTGCACGGTGCATTGCCATGATCGGTCACTTTATTAAAAAAGATCCGGTAAGCCACGATCAGCATGACCAGACTGAAAGCCAGCGTCAGCCAGACCGGAGAAACGATATCAGCCAGATGTACGCCATAACGGGCTGAAGGAATACTGATCAGCGCGATCCAGAGCGCAGCACGATAACGCACAATACGCTTGAACAAACCCTCGAACGTTCCGACCAAGGCGGACAGCGTGACTGCAAGCAATCCCACCGGCGCAGCTTGGGCCACGGTCCAACCCTGACTCGCCATCAGTGCCGGTACAGCCAGAATACCGCCACCGGCACCAGTCAAACCCAATAGCACTCCGATAACCAGCCCTTCAAGTATTAATGCCCACATCGCCCTCTCCCTTTTCCACAAAAATTATTCAATAAAGGTTGAACTTTTTGTTGAATCACGACACAAGCTTATTTGAAGTAGTTAAGAGGAAGCTTGAGGTAAGAAACACCGTTTTGTTCTGGCTCAGGAAACTGTCCTGCTTTCATATTGATCTGAATCGCCGGTAGAATCAGCTTAGGCATACTCAGTCCTGAATCCCGGTGATTTCGCATCTGAGCAAATTCAGCTTTACTGATTCCCTGATGAATATGGATATTCTGTTTTTTCTGCGTCTGTATATCAGATTCACACACATACGATTCACGTGTTTCAGGCAGATAGTCATGACATAAAAAGACCCGGGTATCTTCTGGCAACTGAAACAGGCTTTGCACCGAATCATAAAGCTGTTCTGCGCTGCCTCGCGGAAAATCACAACGTGCTGTACCATAATCTGGCATGAACAACGTATCACCCACAAAAACCGCATCGCCAATCACATAACTCAGGCAAGCAGGCGTATGTCCCGGTGTTGGAATGTTATAGGCTTTCAATGTTCCAATTTGGAACGACTCATGATCTTCAAATAAATAATCAAAGAGCTGCTGAGCATTCCATTGTTTAATATCCAGATGATAAATCGCGCCAAAAGTTTCCTGAACAATACCAATTTTCTGGCTCATGGCAATTTTGCCACCCAGTTCTTCTTTGAGATATTGCGCTGCAGTTAAATGATCAGCATGGACATGGGTTTCGAGAATCCACTCGACCGTTAAACCCTGCTCTTTAATATAGGCAATAATTTTATCGGCATGAATAGTGGATGTACTTGCTGATGCCGGATCATAATCCAGAACGCTATCAATAATGGCGCAGGCTTTGGTTGCCGGATCACGTACAACATAACTGAAGGTATTGGTATCTTCGTGAAAAAAATCTTTTACTATAGGTAAATTTGGCATCGTTAAGCTCCTGACCATTTACGGTGAATCCATACACCCACCAGCATTGCTACAATAAAATAGAGCACTTGATAGTGGCCCAAACCGATCAAAGTGAAACTTGGCGCCGGACAGATGCCGGCAATGCCCCAACCTGCACCAAATAAAACCGCACCCGTGATCAGCTTCTTATCTATCTGATTATTTTTAGGTAAATCAATAGGTTCATTAAATACTGCTTTCGGTTGCGCAGTACGTAATGCTTTCTGGAAGGGAATAAAGGCCACAGTAATCGCGCCCATCATCACAAAGGCCAGACTGGCATCCCAATCGCCAAACAGATCCAGGAAATCGAGTACTTTTTCCGGATTGGACATGCCCGATACCATCAATCCCACAGAGAACAGCGCACCAAATAAAAAGGCAAACACATTTTTCATTTTAGAATGCTCCTGTGATATGACGGATAATATAAACAGCGACAAAACCTGCAAACATAAAAGTCATGGTCGCGATGATAGAACGCTTAGACAGCCGACTAATGCCACAAATTCCGTGACCACTGGTACAGCCCGAACCCAAACGTGTCCCAAAGCCTACCAGCAGACCTGCCACAATCATCATCAATGGGCTGGCATTCAATTCGATTTCAGGTTGTACAAACAGACCATAAATAAACGGTGTAATGATCAAGCCTGATAAAAACCAGATCGCAGGCGTTTTAAATACGGTTTTTGGGTTTAATACCTGCCCAACCAAACCACTGATTCCTGCAATACGGCCATTGACATACAGATAGCCGACCACTGAAAGTCCGAGCATTAAACCGCCAATAAATGCGATGAGGAAGTCATGCATGGTGAATCAATCTCTATACAATATACTTTTTTATATTATATAATAAAAAATAATAATCAAGCAGTTTTGTGGTAAATTGTGTAAACTGCATGGGTTACATCAAAGGTTTCAAGGACATCTATGGATATGATTGCTGCAAATGCCAAAATTGATTTTTCACAGGTCGATTTCGTCAGCCAATGCCTAAAAGTTTTAGCCAATCCTGATCGTCTGAAAATCTTATGTGTCCTGGTTGACGGGGAAATGAATGTTCAGGAAATTGAAAAATCTACCGATATTCATCAACCTACACTTTCACAACAGCTGACTGTACTGCGTAAGGCCGACATGGTTGGCACCCGACGTGAGGGCAAACAGATTTTCTATCGTCTGAGTGACCCCAAGGTCTTGAGCCTGATGCAAAAGCTGTACGAGCTGTATTGCGCCCAGCCCTCTTCTTAGTGCAGCCAAAAAGAAATGATCAGAAGCAGTCCGCTAAAAGCAGTAAACAGATTTAGCCATACGGGATACTGGGTGTAATAACCTTCAATAAATTCCGGCGGTCGCAGTGATGTCAAACCCCGTCGATATTGCAGGACTGAGGCGAAATTCACCAACATACCAAATACAATCACCGCAATTCCCAACCATTGTGAATAAGCTATTTTCTGTGCATAAGTGTCTGGGTCCACCAGTTGCACTAGCAGGTTGGTTTTTTCAATCACAAAACCAAATGCAATGAATGTCAGACCACTCTGGTTTCATGCCAGAGCGGTTCATTCGAAAGCAAACAGTACCCGTGGATCATTCAAATTTGACATATCTCATCCGATCTTATTGTTCAAAAATTTCCTTGACGTCCATCGCCAGGCCTTGAGTGGATTTAAATTCACCCTGATTGTTTTTCCAAGCCATCGACGGTGTGGAGAAAAAGCCGTATTTCCCCATTAGGGCCTGGTTGGCATCAATTTTTGCAGCAATTTCGGCAGGAATCTTTTCCATTTTCTTGAGCTGCTTTTTGCCTTTATTCTTGTTTATATCATTAAAAACTGCTGCTGGATTTTTCGACATTAACAATGTGGCCACCTGGCCACGGCTTTCTTGACGGATCACACCGACCTGAATATGACGCAGCTGTATCTTACCTGATTCGACCCAAGGCCGAGCCGCCTGCCAGAATTTATAGCAATATGGGCAATTCGGATCGGAAAAAACATAGACTACCCGTGGTGCATCTGGCTTTCCATCCTGGATCCAGGTCGATTTTTCCATGGTTTTCCAGACATCGCCCAATACCGCTTTTTTCATATGCTTTTCAATCTGTTCATTGGAAAGGCTTTTCCCTTGTGCATCAAACAGTTCGCCCTTGATATAATATTTGTCATCGTTGGAGATAAATACCGTATTGGAATACTGGTCTTCATGCCCTACCCAGCCGGTCATTCCTTGCGGTGCCGGAATCTGTTTTACAAACACAAAGCCCTGTTTTTCAATATGCTGTTTAATATTTGCCTGTGTGTGCATGCTCATGATCAGGAACATGCCTGCACCAAGCACCTGGTAAATTTTGTTCATACTGAGTCCTTCCATTTTTTAAGGTTGATCTGAAATTCTATTTAAATATTGCTGCAACATAGCCGGACTGAGTTCCCCCATATGCCGCTCGACCAGCTGGCCTTGAGCATTAAAAAACAGCGTCGTTGGCAGGCCAAAACTATTCAGCTGCTGGGGTAGTTCACCATATGGGTCCAGCAGGACATGTTTAAATTGAAACTGATGTTTTCTTAAATAGGCATTTACGGTCGCTACCTCCTCACCCTGATTGAGCATGACAAAATTCACTTGAGGATGCTGCTTGGCAGCCTTTGCCAACACCGGCATTTCGCGGTGACACGGCGGACACCAGCTCGCCCACATATTAATTACCGTGGGCTGGCCAATGAATTGGCTGAGTGAAATCTTGTCTGTACCCAGACGCTCCTGTTCTAATCCAGCAAAGACTAGATCAGGAAACGCTGCTTCAGTTTTTAGACTGGACTTGAACGCGAGCCCAAGCCCGATCCAGAGTACAAAGATGATCAACAAGATGGCTTTGAATCGGGTCTGCAACTGTCTGTTTCGAATGACATACCACAAAGCACCAATCAGCACCCCTCCCCATAAATGGAAACCTTTGTCCTGGATTTTCAGTATGTCGATGGGTGCTGCAAAATACAGCTCGGCATTAAGCAGGACGAAAACAAGACGCGCACCCAGCATCCCCAGCAAAAAACTGCTCCACAGCAAATCCTGACTTTGTCCAAGCAGCTGTTTAGACCATGAATACTTTCTGGCTAATCCAAACAGCACGGCAGATAACAGCATCAAGCCAGTGGCAACAATTATGAGTGTCCAGGGCAACATCAAAGGTCCCAGATGTAGCGCATCACTTGAAATCATCATGGTTGTTCCCCTTGCAGTTGCTGCAATTTACCGAGCAAATGTGTTGCGCTAAAAGTTCCTGTCAAGCGCAACTCGCGCTGTTCCTGATGTGCGGCATTTAAAAATATAAAGGTGGGCGGACCGAGGATTTGCCATTCTTTTAGCAGCTCATCCTGACTTGGATGATAGTGGGTCAGGTCTAATTTGATACGAACCACATTTTGTAAAGCCGCTTGGATATCACTACGTGGAATCACTTCCTTTTCAATCGGTTGACAGGCCACACACCAGTCTGCATAGACATCAATCACCACCGGCTGTGCAGGATGTTTGGCTAAAACCTGTTGCAATTGTGCGGCTGTACTGACTCTCTGCCATTCAAGCCGTGATTTCACATGGGCGACCTGTACCTGACTCCAGACATGATAGAGCTGCATGCCTCCTGCATAGACCAGTAAACCACTGAGCAGCATCAGGACTATTTTCGATACAGACCGATGCACATGAGGCAGCATCTTGAACAAGAAGTAGCCTGAACAGGTGATCAGTACCACACCCAAAAGGCCCAGGTATAAAATGCCGGGCAATAATGGACGGGCGAAATACAAGGCCAGAGCCAACATGACAAAGCCAAAACTAAACTTCAGGCGATCCATCCAGATGCCAGGTTTGGGTAAAAGATGGGACCCAAATACGGCAGCAATAAATAGCGGCAAGCCCAGCCCAAGGCCTAAGACGAACAGATAACTAGCTCCCAGCATCGGTTGATTGAGCTGAGACACATAGATTAAGGCACCGGCCAACGGCGCACTCATACATGGCCCGACAATCAGTGCAGCGATCATGCCCATAAGACCGGCACCAATCAGCGTGCCACCCTTCTGCTTTTGCTGCCATTGATCCAGACGCTGTAACATGCCTTTAGGTAAGGACAGCTGAAATGCTCCAAACAGATTAAATGCGAACAAAACAAACAAAGAATGTACACATTTATCACCTGAGACAAAAACTGCATCCAGATTTAATTCAGACCATTCGTGGTGTGGGATATATTTTTAAACCGTTTGAGCAGCTTCATGTTTAGTCACAGCTTGAAATGGCGTTTGGTCATGAGTCTTTTGGCCGTGTTTATTGTGCTGTGGAGTGCAGTATTTTCATGGCTGTATATTGACCTGAAACAGCGTTTACAAGACACACTGGATCAACGCTTATCGGCATCTGCACAAATGGTTGCCCGGCTGATTCAGCAGTTACCGCTGGATAGTCTAGGGGATGCAACCTTATCCAAATTAGCCAAGAATGATGATGCAAACCAGTTAATTGCCTGTGAAGTTTCTCTTTTTAGCTCTGACATCTCGTTAGGTAATCAGGTGATTGCCAAAACACGCGGTGCCCCCCAAAATTTAAGCCGGCGACCAGAAGGATTCAGCACCTGGCAGCAGGGTGATACGGAATGGCGCAGTTATGTTCTGCGTCGTGGCGATATTCAGGTGGTGGCAGCAGAACGTATGTTCTTGAGGGATACCTTACTACAGCAGATTCTGCAGTCCGTACTGATTCCCTTGGTCTTCTCACTGCTGATCTGTATTGCCCTGATCATCTTTATTATCCGCAGACAGTTCCGGTCTTTGGATCAGCTCAGTCAATACCTGAACCAGAAAAACCTTAGCTATTCAGAGGTGGCAGATTTTTTAATGCAGCTCAAGCCTGCAAGTATTCCCCAAGAAGTACAGCCTTTTGTCAACAATTCCACGCAGTTGATTCAAAAACTCAATGACAGTCTGCAACAGGAGAAAGCCTTTAGTGCCTATGCTGCACATGAATTACGCAGTCCCCTGACTGCAATTAAAACCCATGTACAACTGGCCCAGCTGATCGGTCAGCAGCAGCACCTGCCTGAATCCATTCAGCATAATTTGCAGCAGGCCAATGAGAGTATCCGGCGTTATACGCTGTTACTCGAGCAGCTTTTATTGCTGACCCAATCAGAAAACAGTATCCAGGCAATGCCTGAGGCCATCTGGCTTCGCCCCACACTTGAGAAAGTTCTTACAGACTTAGGTACACTCTATCCAGAAATGAACAAAAAAATACAAGTAAACTGGGACAACTTGGGCGAAATTCAGCTGCCTGAATTTGTGCTGTATACCGTACTGAAAAATCTGCTTGAAAATGCCCTGCTGCATGCACAGGCTGCCCATATCTGGATTTCCATGCAGTCTGGTTGCCTAGTGATTGAAGATGATGGACAGCAACTGACAGCACAGGATATCCAACATTTAGGACAACGCTTCTGGCGCAAATCTGCTCAGCAGCACGGCCATGGTTTAGGACTGGCATTGACCGCTAACCTGTTAAAACAGTATGGCTATCAGCTCTCTTTCAATGCCCGACAGCCCTATGGGCTTCGCATTGAAATCAATTCAATACAATCGAAAACCCTAGAGATTTTTTGAAATAAAAATTCTTACTTTTCAACATCCAATAAAGATATCACCAATTCAAATCACTTCCTTTGTTTATACAAATAACTTTTTCTTCAACAAAAACCTTCTCTGTATTCTCAAGTTTATGATCAGGCAGTCACAACGCACTTTTAATTTTTAGCATAGAAACAGGTATAAAAATAATAAGACCCCTCTATGAAAACAAAAATGCCAGAGAAAAAAGATCACTTGATGCAACTAGGCCTGTCACCAATTAGCTTAAAAAAATCTAATCTGTCCTCATTATTTTTTCATGACTAAACGCTATGCATTAAGAGATGATCAGTGGGAACAGATTAAGGATCTGTTGCCCGGACGAGCAAGTACTGTTTGAGTAACTGCCAAAGACAACAGGGTATTTGTTGAAGCAGTATTGTATCGGTATCGTTCAAGTATTCCGTAGTGAGATTTACCAGAATGCTTTGGGGATTTTAGAGTCGTGCACACTCGCTTTAGCCCTAAAAATCCAGGATAATCACCACCCCACAGTTCTGATTAATTTTTTAAAAATTTCCTTTCGATGGCCGGGCTTGCGCTAAACTCAAAGCATCTTATCGCACCGTAATGCACTGTTATGGAATTCAAGGCCTGGTATAAGCTTCGCAGATTTATTTATGACAATTTGCATAATGAAGAACACGAAAGCATCTTAAGTCGCGTCATCAATATATTTCTGATTATATTGATTATTGGGAATACTGCTGCCGTTTTACTTGAATCAATCAATGACCTCTATCAATCCTATCAGCTGCTGTTTGATGCCTTTGAATTATTCTCGATCTTTATTTTTACCCTGGAATATTTATTAAGATTTTGGGCCATTGCGGAAAAAGACCCCTTTGAAGGTGCATGGAAAAACCGATGGTTATGGATCCGTAGTGGCGGTGCCATCATTGACCTGTTGGCGATTCTCCCGGCCTATATTAACTTCTTTGTGCATCTCGATTTACGCTTCCTGCGAATCCTTCGATTATTCAGATTACTCAAATTAACCCGTTATTTCGTCTCCCTGCAGATTTTATTGCGGGTGATCAAGCGCGAAAAGGGCTCATTTCAGGCGGTTATTTTTATCCTGCTGATCATGATCATCATCGCGGCGGCTGGAGTATATGTGGTTGAAAACAAGGCACAACCGGAAGTCTTTAGCTCCATCCCTGCATCCATGTGGTGGGCGGTGGTGACGCTGACCACAGTCGGCTATGGCGATGTGACACCAATCACCCCCTTAGGCCGCTTTCTAGGGGCTTTAATTACTATTTTAGGGGTGGGTCTGGCAGCGCTTCCTGCGGGTATTCTGGCAAATGGTCTGGCCAATGAGCTGAGACAGCGCAAGCACAAACTGGAATTAAGATTTCGTGAACTGCTCGATGATGCAGAAATTGACTTAATTGAAGATCAAGAAAAAATTGAAATTTTACGTAAAGAAGTCGGACTGAGCAAAGAACAAATGCAGGATATCCTGTTAGAACTTATTCATGAGCGTAAGAAAGAACAACTCGAGCAGGAAAAAAACAAATATTTCTTCTGTCCACATTGTGGGCATAAGTTACCTGATTAAATTCGAACGTCAATGCAAGCGTATCATCACGAGCATCAGACCATCGGGTATGACGCTCGTTGCAGACAGATACTATTCACTCAATCCACTCGACTGAATCAGGATCAAATCCTCTCAGGCCAAAAATGCAGCGATGTCTTCCGCTACTGCCCGAGCTGTCCGGGAAACCCCGACCAGCGTGGCCGAAGCAGCACCGGTCCATTCTCCATAGCCCACCAGCCATAAATTTGGTACCTGAACAGAGCGGCCATTCTGAACCGCAATGGTCTGGTCCGGCTGGATAATTCCGAGGCTGCTGAGGTGATTCAGCGCCGCCTTAAATCCTGTACACCAGATCACCACATCCACATGCGCTGTGCTGCCATCTTCCCAAATCACGCCATGTTCTGTAAAAGCTGAAAATGGACGCCTGCTCTGCAAAATGCCTCGCTCACGTGCATCTTTAACTGAATCGATCATGACAATATCACCCACCCCCCCAATGGGCTGCTCAATCTTTCTACCTTCCTGCTGGGCTTTCAGGAGCTCAGTCGCCCTTAAGAACAGGACACGGCCATCGACATCATCTGCCAGAAACTGCGGCGGTGTCTGGGTGATCCAAAGCGTTTCGGCCACCTGAGATACTTCTGCCAAGATTTGTGCACCAGAGTTACCGCCACCCACCACCATGACTTTCTTGGTTTTAAATAACTCAGCATTTTTATAATCTGCGGAATGCAGTTGTACGCCCTGAAAATGCTCACGGCCGGCATACTCGGGAATAAATGGTTGGCTCCATGTCCCTGTAGCGCTTACCGCCGCTTTGGCTTTCCAGGATTGTTCCCCGGCATAAACCTCTAAATACTGGCCCTTACTTTCCACGCGTTCCACACGCACCGGACGAACTACAGGAAAGTGATAGCGCTGCTCATAGGCGGTAAAATAATCGATCACCTCATTGCGGGTCGGATAGGTCTGTTCGGTCGCCGGCATCATCCAGCCTGACAGCGAACTCCAGCTATTCGGGGAGAAAAGGCGCAAGGACTCCCAGGCATGCTGCTAGGCACCTCCAGGCTGAGGCTGATCATCTAGGATGATAAACGGAATGTTCTTACGCTTTAAGAAATAAGCCGTAGACAAACCGGCCTGTCCACCACCGATGATGATCACATCAACTTCAGCTTGTAATTGAGCCAAAATATTTCCCCCCTTCTTTATTGTCATCAAATAAAAACCCAGCCTGCTTATCAGACTGGGCGTATTTCATAAAATTTTCAAGCGTTTAAATTAGCCTTCCATTGCTCAAGATACTTTTCAGTCTCTCTGATCACCTAGAATTTATAAACTACGCTGATTTACCCGTTTGGAAAGCTCTTCAGCCGATTCCTTGCGTTCCGAATAACGGTTGGTCAAATAAGCACTTTGCCCACGGGTTAGTAAAGTAAACTTATACAGTTCTTCCATCACATCGACAATCCGGTCATAGAATGCTGATGGCTTCATTCGTCCATCTTCTTCAAATTCCAGGAATGCTTTTGGAATTGAAGACTGATTTGGAATCGTGATCATCCGCATCCAACGCCCCAAAACACGCATCTGGTTCAGACTATTAAAGGACTGTGATCCCCCACTGACTTGCATCAAGGCAAGGGTTTTTCCCTGAATGGCACGAATTGCACCCCCTGCCAGAGGAATCCAGTCAATCTGCGATTTAAAGATGGAACTCATAGAACCATGGCGTTCCGGTGAACACCACACCATACCTTCAGCCCATGCCAGAAGCTCATGCAGTTCTTTTACTTTTGGATGTTCAGTATCAGCATCTTCCGGTTGAATAGCCACCGATTTTGTAGACACCTTTTAGTTAGATATGGACTGCCACCACTCTCCTAGACAAATTTCGTCTATTCTTTTTGCATAGGAGAGAACATTATGAGTGGACAACGATACACCCCAGAATTTAAAGAAGAAGCTGTTAAATTGATTACTGAACGTGGA
>NZ_VPEO01000181.1:0-1176 GCF_013417155.1 Acinetobacter sp. YH16052
AGTTACTCAAATATTGATTGGTGGGGACGGAGAGACTCGAACTCTCACACCTCGCGGCGCTGGAACCTAAATCCAGTGCGTCTACCAATTTCGCCACGTCCCCAATGGCTGTGTATATTATAGAGATAGACCGACATTGACAAGCGATTTTACAAGCAATCACAATCTATTCCGCTATAAAATAAACAGTTAGTTCTATTTTTTAATTTTTTATAAAATTTCTGCCGAAAATTTGATTCATTTTAGGATATGACTGCCCATTCGTTATTTTTAATCATTTCGATTCAATTCCAGCATTTTAAATTAAAACTCAAATGAATTTCTAATCTTGATCAACATAGGCATTCAGAATACTGAAACTATTATTGATAAATAATGTCTGAACCAGTGCTTGAAATCAGAATACAATACCGCATAAATAACAACAGCTTTACCAAATTTCAGGCAATAAAAAAGCAAGGCACTCGCCTTGCTTTAATATGATGGTGGGGATAGAGAGACTCGAACTCTCACGCCCAGAAGGCGCTGCGACCTGAACACAGTGCGTCTACCAATTCCGCCATATCCCCATGGCTGTGTATATTATAGCGATCAGACCTGATTCACAAGTAGTTCTATAGAAAGCTAAATACTTTTATATCAAAAATTAATCATTTAATTCATTATTGATCAAATACCAATCTATTTAGGCCAATATATAAGATTGATAGACACCATGGGACTGATCCATATAACATTTAAATTATTGAATATACAGATCGCATGAATTATTGCAGCAATACAATGAAATTTACTAAAGCCCTGCCCTTGCAATCATTCGCTAGATAATTTAAGCCCAGAACGCATTGATGTTCATCAACCATGACAGCAAAAATCTGGTACTAAAAAAACCGCCCTCAAATTTCAAGTAATAAAAAAGCAAGGCACTCGCCTTGCTTTAATATGATGGTGGGGACGGAGAGACTCGAACTCTCACACCTCGCGGCGCTGGAACCTAAATCCAGTGCGTCTACCAATTTCGCCACGTCCCCATCAGGGTACCAACTTAACGTTGGATTTCTTTCAAACTTTGGCAGAGGATCAAGGATTCGAACCTTGACGAACGGTTTTGGAGACCGTCATGCTACCATTACACCAATCCTCTACTTCCACCCAATATCCAGTTACTCAAATATT
>NZ_VPEO01000182.1:0-1176 GCF_013417155.1 Acinetobacter sp. YH16052
TTTCTCTAGAGCATCATGGATTTGAACTTGATAAAGAATATTATCAATAAAAAAATGATATGTTCTATCAATAAATTTTGGATCTTTTTCAGGCTCTCGTCCTGAATTACTTTGCCATATTTGTCTTAAATATATTTTTCGCTCTTTATCTATAGTCCAATCTCTATCAGGATGCCAAACTCCTCTAGGAACACTATTTTCTATTTCATCAAGACCATATTCAATACGATCCTCTCCACTAATTCTTTCATTTATAAATCCCATTATTTCCCCTCTTATTAAATGTTCTTATTTCAGAGTAATTAGAATAGTTAAATTTAGCTAAAATTAACATAATACGGATTATCTGAAGCCTGGGATGTCTTCCAGGCTTCTTTTTTGGCTTCGTATAACCGCCATTATGTTAAATCGATGATAAAAGGCTCGACTCATAGAATTATTCATTTAGAAGTTATAGGGTATTCATCATGAATCTGCAAAACAAAGTCATTAAAATCAATTAATTGATATATCATTCTCTGCTTGTAGAATAAAATATTTACTTCTATATATTCAGCTTTATAACATTTTGTTCTATCCATTTTTTTTATAAAATTTGGAAATTGCTTCTTAAATGGAAAATAGGGTCTAACTAAGTTCTGGCTCTTTAAACCATCAACTAAAAAATAATAACTATCTATCGAGATATATGCTCCTGTAGATTTTCTTGAATGGGGCTTATAACCTAGATAACACATTTCTCCAACTTTAAAGTTTCCCTGTTCATATTGTTTATCTACCATTTTTGATACAAAGATAGAAAATAAAATTTTAAAAATTAAAAATAAAAAAAATAATAAAAGTGCTCCAATTAAAAGTACTCTTCTATGATAAAGATCCATCTGCATTCCTTTTAAAATTTTATTTTTAATATTTCTAAAATTAACATAATACACGTTATACGGATCTAAAAATGGGAGCCTAAGCTCCCATTTTTATTGATGATTTTTTAATTCTTTCAGCATAGCATCCCGTAAGATTTCATTCATACGTGTCTGATAACCTTTGCCTTGAGCTTTAAACCATGCAAGTACATCAGCATCTAAACGAATGGAAGTCTGTTGCTTCACTGGGCGATAGAATTGATTATGGCGTACAGCATTGCTCCAGTCGGTAATTTCAGGAATATCTGAGAGA
>NZ_VPEO01000183.1:0-1175 GCF_013417155.1 Acinetobacter sp. YH16052
CTTAACTGTACCTCAAGAGCTGCTTACTAGGTTTAGTCTGGATTTAGAAGGATCCAATGCGACTCCAAATCAGCTATTAAACGTAAAACCATTGAATGCAGCGATCATTAATTATAGTCTTTACAATACGATTAATGACGAACAGAATGTTTTTTCGGGATCTGCTGAAGCATTTTATAGCACTCGGCTAGGCAATTTCTATACAGGTGTTTTGTATAATGGTGATGATCTAAATGATTATAGCCATAATAAATTTGTACGGTTAGAATCGAAATGGCAATATATTAATCCGATAAAAATTAGACTTTATACCATTGGTGATTTTACATCAAACACTACTGACTGGGGTAACAGTGTGCGTTTAGGTGGTGCGCAATGGTCAAGTGCGTATGCTCAACGCTCAGACATTATTACTACAGCATTACCTCAATTCTCAGGATCAGCAGCACTACCATCAACGCTTGATTTATATGTTAATCAGCAAAAAGTATATTCTGGAATAGTGCCCTCTGGCCCATTCGATATTAAACAGTTACCTCTTATTTCTGGAAATGAGGTCACTTTAGTAACAACCGATGCTACAGGAAAGCAAAATTTAGTTAAAAAGGCATACTACTTTTCACCTAAAGTTTTAGCAAAAGGTGTTAATCAGTTTTCTGTAGATGTTGGTATGCCACGTTACAATTATGGTTCTTATTCGAATGATTATGATGATGGGGTGCTTTTTGGTTCGGGATCGATTCGTTACGGGATTAAACAATCGCTCACGTTAAGTGGTGGGATGGAAGCATCAACTGATGGATTGTCTAATGCAGGTATCGGTTTTGCACAAAACTTATGGGGTTTGGGCGTTGTAAATGCAGATTTTTCGTTGAGTAACTATAAAGATGAAAATGGTTATTTAAGTTCTATTGGGTTAGAAGGTCGGATTAATAAAGATATTTCATTTAATACAAGCTTTAGAAAAGTTTTTGATAATTATTATGACCTAGCACGTGTTTCAAAAGTTCGTTATGAAAATGGATATAATAAGAATGAAAAAGATGCAGAATACAATTTTTTAACATCAGGCGCTTTAGCTGATGAACTCTTTCGGGCGGGATTAAGCTATAATTTTTATAATGGTTATGGGGTTTATGCTGGTTATAATAAGATAAAATCACAAGAATCTCAAT
>NZ_VPEO01000184.1:0-1169 GCF_013417155.1 Acinetobacter sp. YH16052
AAAATGATAGTTTAACTTTGCCAGAGAAAGCCTATTTAGTTCGTCAAAACCTTAATGCTTTACATAGTCTAGTTGAAGGTAAAATTTCTTTTAATCAATATAAGAAAGAAGTTGTTAATGACAGAATAAAGCATCAAGAACACTTAGAAGCAGAAAGATTACGCTTGGAAAAACTTAGAGAATTAGAACTAATTCAGTTAAAGAAACAACAAGAAAAATTAGCTCAGGAAAGAAAAGTTAGAGAACAAGCTGAACGTGAGCGTAGAAAAAAATTAGAATCTGACCCTAAATATATAGAGAGGCAAAAAGAAAAAAATTTAATAAAAAAATATGATATTTATCTCTATGACATAGTTGATAAGCATAGATCGAAGTTAATTAATATATTGAAATTATTAGATAATAATCAGAGATTATCTGAACAAGATGCTATTTGGTTAAATTCGGAAGGACGACAATTTTTTACAGATGAACTTAAGATAAAATTTCATCGTGTGGAAGCTGATTTTTATCTTAATGAATATAAGACAACCAAATTACATTGGCATGCTATTAATGCCTCTAGTCAATTAAGAAAAGCTAAAGCAAGTAAAGAGGCTGAAAAGTTTTTAGAAAATACTGAAATCTCACTAAATAAAAATAAAAAATTATTGTCAGCTTATTTCACTACATTGGGAGGAGTTAAGAGAGATATTAGAAAAGTCGATACAGCAATAGAATGTGGCGTAAAAGCTCATGAAAATAATTCTCAGGACTACAGACCATGTACTTTATTGGGAGCTATATATATGGAAAACCATGAATATACTCTTGGACATGATTGGTATAGCAAAGCACGTGACCGAGGTGCGCCAGAGAAATCTATAAATGCTGATCTCAGAAGTATTCTTTTAAAATTAGATAAATCAAAACGCATTGAAATGATTGCTAGTCTATTGAAAAAAGACCCATACCTTTATGGTTGGTTAAAAGATATTAAAAAATAACTTCTAGTTTCCAAAAATCCCAATTTAAGTATTGGGATTTTTATTATAAAACGTCACTTTTTACGCTGATTTAAGGTTTGTTGTCCTAAATCCTTCCAAATTTGCCATTTCATATCATTTTGGTCGATTTCAGCAGTTTTTAGAAGAACGCCAAGTAATTCGGCTGGGTCACGCTGATCTAGG
>NZ_VPEO01000185.1:0-1165 GCF_013417155.1 Acinetobacter sp. YH16052
ACGAGACTGAACAGTCAGCATTTGCGCCAGGTAACCTGGTACCAGGAATCGAACCATCTGAAGACCGTCTGCTACAAGGCCGTATCTTCTCTTATTCAGATACACAAATGTACCGTTTGGGTGTGAACCATCAACAAATTCCTGTAAACCGTCCAGTGATTGATGTAAACAACAACAACCAAGATGGTTCAATGAATGTCAGTGAGCGTAATTCTGATGTGAACTACGAACCAAGCCGCAAAGAGCCCAAAGCTGCAACTGCGAAAGCACGTGCGCTACAAACGCCTCTATCTGGTTACGTACAACAAATTGGCGTGAAAGAGCAAAACTTTAAGCAAGCGGGTGATCTTTACCGTTCATACACTACGAAAGAAAAAGACGCTTTAATCATGAACTTGGCTGCGGATCTTGGCAGTGTTAAAGATTCAGAAACCAAACACATCATGTTGTCTTACTTCTATAAAGCAGATGCAGATTACGGTATGCGTATGACTAAAGCGGTTAACGGTGACATCTCAATCGTTAAAGCAAAAGCTGCAAAATTGAAAGACTAATTCTGGTTGGTTGATCAAATCGGTGACTAGCGATTAAGAGTCACCACCGAAAAGTCCTGTAAAACTCAAATCCTTTCCTGCAACCCTAGGGGAGGTTTACAGGAATTTTAGATTTCCAATATTTTGTCATAAGCAAACTTGAGGCCAATTGAAATGAAAGCAATCTTGAATAGCGTGATGATGTCTATTTCTAGCATTCTATTAATGACTCTGCTTACACTAGGAATAACTAAACTTCATGCCCAAGAAACAGTTCAAGTGGCTCAGCAACAAACGGTAAACTCCCAACAGGAATTAATCGATATCTTTTTTGCCGCAGCAAAAACTGGTAATCAAGAAGTTATTAATGAATTTTTAAAATACGGATTTCCAGTGAATGTCCGTAATAGTGCAGGTTATACGCCCTTAATCATGGCAGCTTATTATGGTCATCAAGATGCAGTCACTATATTACTAAAATATGGTGCCAATCGCTGCGCACGTGACAACAAGGGCAATACTGCCTTAATGGGTGCGATGTTTAAGCTTGAATGGGCCATTGTAAAACAGTTACGCCAAGTCGATTGTGATAGCAATGCCAATCAAACTGGACAAAAAACTGCAGCTGAATT
>NZ_VPEO01000186.1:0-1161 GCF_013417155.1 Acinetobacter sp. YH16052
CGTGTTCAGGATGCCGGGCATCGCTGGAACGACAGGGAGATAAATATCCATCGCCAGTGAAGCGAGGATGTCGAAAGGAGCCATCAGCAGCAGTGCTGCCGGCAGCGTATAGGCCCACGCGGGGCGTGTGGTGGTCATGACGAATCAACCCTCGATTAAGGAATACCGGGCGACGTCTGCTCGTCAGCAATCAGATGAGACTAGCCTTACAGAGCGCCGCAACAACAATACTGGTTGTTGCGGCTTACTTGTCTGCTGACTTGGAATTTCCCATCTGATTACTCCACGCTTACGAATATGAATTGCTACATTTTATCCGATTATCTTTTGCTTCGCAATGCGGCATGGGCGCACTCAGCGTTCCAGCCCCCTCTGCCGCCCTAACTGCCACGACACCGACCCGCCCTGCACGATGCCCATAACCTCGCGGCCGAGTTGGCGGTCGATGATCGGCCGCCACGGGACAAGGGTGAACTCATGGGATTTCTCGACCACGGCGAACTTGCCGCTCGATAGATGCACGGTTCCGGTAAACTTGCCGCTGACGCTCTCGCCGTCCGTGGCGGCGCGGAACGGCAGGCCCTTACTCAAAGCCATATCCGATCCGACGCCGGCTACCTCGCGCTCCCGCAGGATGGCGAGAAGGTTGCGCCGGTAGAAGACGCGGCTGTCCCGGCTGCGGGTGGCGTCGCCCTGTTCGATATGGTGCTCGCGGCGCTGGTCCATGGCTTCGCGGACTTGTTGCCCGAAGCCGGTTGGCGCAAGGTCGGCCGTCTCGCCGTGGATCAGCCGCCGGTCCAGCCAGGTCGCGCCGTCCGATCCGATCTGTTTGTTCAGATCGACCGGGGAAAGGACGCGAACGCTGGCCTGACTGTCTCGGCCGGCGTCATGGGCGGCGGCACGGCTGACCAGATCATCGGGGATGCGCCATTGGTCGGCGTCGATCCGCTCGACGATACCGGCCCGGCGTAGCGCCTCCAGCCGGCGCACATGGGCATCGACATAGCCCTCATAGTCGCCGCCTGGAACGCGGCACGTATAGGAAGAATAAACGCCCTTTTCACCCAAGTCCAACAGCTTTGGACCGCAGTTGACTCTTTCGACACCCCTGCGATGCAACCCAATCCGGCTGACGGGGAGCCAGCAACGCTGAAAATTTAC
>NZ_VPEO01000187.1:0-1156 GCF_013417155.1 Acinetobacter sp. YH16052
TAAACAGTATCCTCAGCCATTCGGCAGGAAAAAACGGCTCAATTACGGTTTTTTTAGTGCTATGTATAAATAATAAACATTGACCAAATTTACAGGGTTACAGTAACCTTTCTGT
This sequence comes from Acinetobacter sp. YH16052, assembly GCF_013417155.1. Classification (GTDB taxonomy): domain Bacteria; phylum Pseudomonadota; class Gammaproteobacteria; order Pseudomonadales; family Moraxellaceae; genus Acinetobacter. The sequence continues at coordinate 116 of NZ_VPEO01000187.1, forward strand.
CATCGTCTTACAGCAAGTTACGGGGGTGTAACCTATGAAATAAATGAGGGTGGGAGAGCTTGCAACAATTTACGGGATCAATCGGCAAAGTATCTATAAGCGTATAAAAAAAGGAGAACTATCTAAGTCTGCGGATGGCTTGATAGACTTTGCGGAAGCCTTACGTGTACTTGGTGAGCCTTCTGATAGGGGAGTGCCTGTAACGCATATACAGCAACAGGTTACAGAAAAAGAGACAGAGAGTTACACCTTACGGTTACAGGTAGAAATGCTTGAAAAACAGATAAAAAAGTTAGAAGAAAATGAAATCTTTTTAAAGGATCAAATCACGACTAAAGATCAAAGCATTCACCTTTTGCAAACTTTACTTTCTGCACCAAAGCCAGCAGATGTAAGTATCAAGAAAGAGAATACTGCCCAAGACCAACCAGAACTCCTTAGTGAGCCAAAAATCACAGAAACGTCAGAGGATGCAAGGGAAAAGCAAACGGACATGGAGTTAAAAAGACATAGAAAAGGACTTTTAGGACGTGTGTTAGGTGCAGTTTTTGATAGCTAATTTTTAACTTTTATATAAAATATAATAACTTATAAGAGGGTGAAGAATGAAAAAGATAATTTTATCAAGTTTGTGCTTTTTGACTTTTTCTGCACATGGTGCGATGACGGATGAAGCCCTTATGCGAGAGTGTACTCCTGCAGGTGAAACTGCTGTTCACGCTAGTCGAGCACGACAAGCAGGTGTTTCAAAAGAAGTTTTTTATGCTGACGCGAAGAAAAAGTACGGTACTGACTACACTTGGGTATATAGAGAAGGAGTCATCGATGTGGCTTTTAAAGCACCGATAAAAGCGACTCCTGAAGCAAAAGAGAAGATTACACGAGAAATTTTCGATCATGCTTTTGCTACATGCATCGAGTTCAATCGAGAGCTTGGTCGATAAAAAAAAACAGCCCTTAAAGGGCTGTTTTTTTTGGTGGTTGGAAGCCCACACTTATAAGAAAAGGGTGCAATTTTCGAAATTGAGCTTCATCTAGAAG
>NZ_VPEO01000188.1:0-1155 GCF_013417155.1 Acinetobacter sp. YH16052
TTGAATGGTTATAACATTGTTGGCTTTGGTCAATCGCTCGTTTAGATTCACTAATTCTTGATTCTGATTGCTCAATATTTCTATCTGCTTGGTCTGTCTTTGATTTATTTCGCTTAGCTCGCTCAATTGCTTCTCTAACGAGTTCAAAATGGCGTTGTAGTGATTCATAAAGTCGTTGGTCATGTTCGTTTCCTACCTCTCGATTTTGAGTACCTTGTCCTTGCCCGTTGTTGTGTACGCTTCCGCTTTCTTGGCGTTCTTCGCTACGATGAAATAGGCTTTGTTGTCCTCGCTCTCGTGAAATTCCACCATACGCAATATCCGATTCTCTAATGGTGTTCTTTCCAGCTCTAGGTTGATTTCGGCTAATTCCTGTTGCTTGGCTCTGATTTCCTTGCCTAGCCATGCCGTTATCCCTAGAAATATCAGAAATATCGCCACCAGTACGCCCAAAACTGCCCCCTTGAGTGTATTCAAACGCAAAGCGTTTACTATGCTCGGCTGTTGCTCCTCGATGGTTTGAAGGTTTTTCTCTAAAATGCTCTCGGTTTGCTTCAAGTTTTTTTGTAGTAAGGCGTTGTAACTTTCCAAGTGCTGTTTGGTAACGCTCTCGGCTTGTTTCTTGATAGTCTTGTCCTGCTCGGCTGTGTTCTGCTCTAAATTCTTCACCAAATCGTCTATTTTCATAAATTACGCCCTCTAAACGTATATTTCGTTTGCCGTCAGGATTTTTAATACTGATTGATTTGTCCGTCTGCCTTGTAATGTCAAAGCCTGCACCCTCAAGCGTCTTAACCACATCTTGCCGATTTTGGATATTTCCCTTGCTGATTTGCTCGGCTATGACTGTGCCAATCTGCTGTTTGATTTCCTTGACACTTTCAGGCAAGTTTTGACTGTTCAAAACCTTGATAGCCTGTGCTTTATCAGGTGCATGAGGGTCTGATAATCCATGCTCAAAATTGGTAACTTGTTTCCAGTTCTCTACAAGTGGACGGTCTGCTTGGTCAAAATAGGGCTGCAATCGCTTTCCTGTACTCAATTCCACATTAGGAATAATAAAATTTATCTCGAGGCGTCCTTTGTCTTGTGGTTTCATCCAAGTGATGTCGTACTGGTCGCGCTCATGCCATGCAAGGTATGTGTCTTGGAATC
>NZ_VPEO01000189.1:0-1141 GCF_013417155.1 Acinetobacter sp. YH16052
TATATCCACTCATGCTCCAAGGAGTGAATACCTTACAAAATATGAATGCGGATGACATTTTTGAAAATGGGATTCGTATGGTGATTATCGGTGCTGAAAGACAACTTGATATTAAAATGCAAACTTAACTCTATACTGCTTTAAGCAACTGTTCTATTTAGTAATAAAGCTTTTATCCTTAATTATTTAACATAATAGAGCTTATACGAAACGCAATTTAAAATATTATTGTTTTTCATATAGTTATAAAATTTTGACTGACTTCAAAAACAGTAAAAAGCCGACTTAGAAACAAGTCGGCTTTTTTATGAGCAGGTTTGATACCTTTTGCCAAGAACATAGGTTATTAAATAATCAATTGATAAAATATATTCTTATTATTTCATTTACTCATAAAATATATTCATTATAATGTTGTGTATTCGATCGAATACAATAAAGAGGAACTTTCATGACCGAGATTAAACGTCTCCCTGAATTTGATGAATGGCTAGATAGCATTAAAGACAGTATGACCCGTCTTAAACTGAATCGAAGATTAGATAAGGTTCAGCGTGGTAATTGGGGCGATGTAAAGCATCTTCAAGAAGGTGTTTGGGAAATGCGAGAGTTCTTCGGACCAGGTTGGCGCATGTATTACATCAAACATGGTGATGTAATCATTGTGATGCTTGGAGGTGGTGATAAATCTACACAGCAAAAGGATATAGAACGAGCTGTTGATTTATCAAAATCTTTAGAGGATTGAAAAATGGTTAAAATAGCTGATCTACCTAGCTTTGACATGGCAGAAGCACTTAAGAGTGAAGAAGATATTGTAATGTATCTTAATATGGTTCTTGAAGAGAATGACCCTGCTGAACTAGCTCATGCACTTGGTGTAATTGCTAAAGCTCGTGGTATGACTCAAATCGCTAAAGAAGCAGGAATTGGACGTGAAGCACTTTACAAAGCACTCCGTCAAGATTCAGCACCTCGTTTTGATACGATTAATCGTGTAGTAAATGCTTTAGGTCTAAAACTAACTGTGCAGAATGCATAACTATTAATAAAATTTTGTCTAAGTTCCATCTTATTTAACATAAAATCTCTTATGCGAAATTTAGGTCTTATCCCAAATAAATCCATTAAAAAGATCTTT
>NZ_VPEO01000190.1:0-1139 GCF_013417155.1 Acinetobacter sp. YH16052
CAATATTGTGAAACTGGGTATCTGTTCTGACACACATATCTAATCTTAGATATTTTTCATTTTGCATAGGAAAATTAAAAGGGATAGACCAAGGCTTTAAATTTGCGGGACAGTCTTTATATTCAACGTCTCCTATAAATTTCTTTTCTACACAGTCATAAACCTTAATGATTCCCCACTTGAGGATACTCAATACCCACAACATATGCCCCATATATGTTTGGTAATTATCACAAATCAAAAGACCATATTTCTTAGTTAAGTGTTTATATACAAATGAACTAATGCCGCTCTCTTGATAATCTGGAACAACATAAGCTCCTTTTATTTGTTTACCAACTTTTACTTCCTCAGCATGGACTTCAAAATCTTTAAACGCATAACGTCCTATTAATATTTCATCTTCGATATCAAATGCTTTTAATGCTTCGTTAGCAGCTTCATATGGATCTTGAAAATCTTCAGCGACAGCACATACCCCATCCAATGCCATTTCATTAAAATGGCAATAAGATACTTCTATACAACCGCTATATTCACTCCCAGCTTGAGCCTTATATTCTTGAATTTTAAAAATAGCTGCTTCTCTAGGATTAAAGAAAAAACTAATTTCTAATGTTTCATCATAATTAAAGCAGAAAGGTCTTGTATGAAGAGGCTTATTATAATCCTCCTCAGGTAAGATATGAGGTGGGGACACAGCTATCCTTAAGTTTTTATGAGATTAATAAAGAATTCGTATTAATGATAGCATTAATTTTTTCTTCTAAAACCTTCTCATAAGAAGCTAATTCTGGATACTGTTTAGATGCTTTGATATTAAATCTTAGCCGGCTATTTCGTTCCTGAATTTCAGCAACAACTTTTACGTCTTCCCAATCTTTCTTTTGATTGATGACGTTTTTAAAAATTAAAATGTAATGATTATTTCTTTCTCTACGAGAAAGTTTACGTAATTCAAAATCTTCTTTAATTTCAGGCATAGTAAATCTCTGAACTAAGTCAGTACTATTTTTAAGCGTTTGAACAGTTCTAGTGAACATTTCGAGCCCTAAATACCTAAGAAAATTAAATTAAGTTAACTTTTATTATTAGAGGTTATAAGACAAGTATGTCACTATCAACTACGACAATTTTGG